>NZ_JAAGOG010000047.1:0-44905 GCF_010747425.1 Nostoc sp. UIC 10630 | reverse complement strand
GCACATTTCAGGTAAATGAAGTACATATATAAAACCCAAAACCTTGTAGAGACGTAGCAGTGCTACGTCTCTACGTGTATTCGATTAGAGCGCAATCTGCTGTAAAAGGTCAAAGTCTGCGATTTCTGATGTTAAGTAGACATATTACAGTGATATTTTACCTCGGAAGCTCCCCCCAACTCACCTTAAAAAGCTTGCTCTAATTTCCTAATTTTTACGGAGAGTAAAGTAAACTCAAGCGAATTGGGGCATATTGGGCTAATAGTATAAGATGGATCGTCATAACATAGGATGACGGTATTGAGTCATAGCTCAGTTTTTTTCCGTTTTCCCAGATTTAGGACGAGAAGTTTTCGCTGGTGCTGAATTATTTTGCAGAATTGCAATTTCTTTCTGTGCATCTTGATAACTATCTTTTTCGCCTTGCTGTTGAAATAGTTTTGCAGCTTTTTTGAAATCTGCGATCGCTCCCTGTTTATTTTTCTGCTTGGTGCGAATCACACCTCGATTATAGTAGGCTAAGGCATTGTTAGCATTAATTGCGATCGCTTGTGAATAATCTTGATTGGCAGCTTTTTTATTTCCCAGTTCAAGATAAGCGTTACCACGATTGTTGTAAGCTGCTATATTATTAGGATCTAGTTTCAGAGCTTCACTGTAATCTTCAATAGCGCCTTTATAATCTCCAAAAGAAAAGCGGTGAATACCTCTGTGAATATAAGCAGCAATAAATTTAGGATCAATCTGTAAAATAGTATTGTAATCTTCAGTGGCTTCGACTTTATTTCCCAGATCGCTGAAAACATCACCTCGATTGAGATATGCTTCTATATATTTGGGATTAATGTTGATTGCATCTGTGTAATCTTTAAGGGCTGCATACTTTTGCTTATTAATAGATTGAGTTAAAGCCCTCTGATAATAAGCTTTGGCATCACTAGGATTAATTTTAATTACTGTATCAAAATCTTCGATTGCCCCTTGCTTGAGTCTGAGGCGACGGCGGATAATCCCTCGCTGTAAATAGGCTTCGGTATACTGAGGTTTGAGGGCGATCGCTTTACTAAAATCTCCAATTGCCCCTTTATTATCTTTCAGTTGAACACGGGCTAATCCCCTGCCATAGTAAGCATAAGCATCTTCAGAATTTAACTTAATCGCTTGGGTATAGTCTGCGATCGCTTCTTTGTATTTGCCTAATTCCGAAAAAGCAAATCCTCGATCAAAATAGGCATTACCATCTTGAGGATTGAGTAAAATGGCCTGACTAGAATCTGCTTGGGCTTGCTCATAGTCTCCTAATCGATAATAAGCATCGCCTCGCTTATTATAAGCTAAAGCATTCTTCGGATCTAATTCAATAACGTGATTGAAATCTTTAACTGCTCCTTCATAATTTCCTGCATCATATTTATCTAGCCCTTCTTGATATAATTCTTTTTGAGCATTACTGATAGGTTTTGGCGAATTTAAAAACCGCACTCCTACACCAAGTATGATTAAGCCAGCTATCCCAGCCAGAACTATTAATAATTTTTTAGCAGACTGTTTTTGTGGAACTTCAACATCTGTTAACTTTTTCAGATCATCTAAAACTTCGGTTGCATACTGGTAGCGCTTCCGATAGTCCAAACGCACCATTTTATTAATAATTTTTACTAGCTTTTTGCTAATTTTTATATTTTTGTTATACCAAAGTATTTCACCAGTCAGGCGATTTTTTTGATTTTGCAAATTAGATATTTCGTTTGCGGGTAAACCTAAAATTGCTGCGATCGCAACCATACCTAAAGCATATATATCACTGTTATATTTAACGTTGCCGTTAACTTGTTCTATAGGCATATATTCGAGATTTTCAGCATTATTAGTGATGGCTTCATTAAAATTACTAAAATCAACCAACACTAATTTTTTATCTGACTCTCTGCGAATAATATTTGCTGGTTTAATATTCCGGTGAATAACACCTAAGCTATGTACAATCACCAAAATTTCTAATATCTCTGATAAAAGATAAATTATTTGGTCTTCCCTCAGAGTTTGTCCCTGGATAATTTCTTCAGTAAAAGAATTACCAGGGATGAATTCTTGGACTATATAGAATTCTTCGTTTTCTTCAAAATAAGCAATTAGCTTCTGAATTTGGTCGTGTTCCTGCCCTAGTTTTTCTAAAGTTTCTGCTTTACTGGCAAACAAGCGAGGCAGGATAGTTAAAGCTTGAGAATTGGCGCTAAGACTACGTAACTGCTTAACTACAAATTGGCTCTCAGGAAGACTCGCATCTTCAACTAGATAGGTTTTTGCCTTTTCCCCATCATTCAGAACTTTTAGTATTCGGTAACGTCCATCTAGTAAATGAATAGGCATCAATATAAATATAGTCTTATAAATTGTTTGATTATAGCTTACGTGTTATTACTGGTAACTATTTTTTTTGAAAAAATATTTAGTCAAAACAAATCAATGCCATTGTGGCAGGTAAAAGTATTAATTACTAGCTAATGCTGCATATTGCTAGTAATATTTTTTTTTATTAAAAGAATGTTATTGATTTAGTACGGTTATATATTACCAGATTTAAGTAAAATTTGTGAGTTCAACGAGGCTTGGAAAAAAAAGTTAATCCATAGGGGGGGATATTTTGATTGGGATTATCCAGCAATGCCACTCATGACAGATAATCCTCAAATAGGGTAAAAAAATAGCAGTTTGAATTATGTATAACCCCAGATAAGAAATCGAAAATGAACGTATTTGGGCGAAAAAAAGCCTTGGTAGCTACTGCGAAGCGTCAATTTCTCAAGGCGCTCAATGACCGCGACATCGCTGCGATTAATAGCTTAGTTGTAGAGTTACAAAGGATTTTGAGAGCGGAAAAGTTAACTGATTTGATTGTTAATGAGGTAATGGTTGAATGCGATGCTGACAGCCACAGTTGGTTTTGTCAAATTTTTCTTGGACAAGCCCAATATGAACAGATGGAGGGAAAAGCTCAAAGTAACGTCTTTAAAATTTTAGTGAGTAAAGGTTTGGAACCGGGCAAAGACTTCAGCTCTGGCCACGATCGCAGTATTATTATAGGCGATCGCGCCAAGCAAGTCTTAATCAGCGAAGTGCCCCAGGAGCATCAGGCAGCATTTGAGGCACAGTTAGAATCCTCGCTAGTTTTAGATCCCGTTACCACCATCGAACAGCAGTTAGGTTGTGCATTTTTTACCAATTTGACTGAGATTGCCATTCAACAAATAGAGTTACTGAGTAATTCTCAAGCGGCTGCTTATCTAGGAGTGCTGTTGGCTGGATTAGTATCGCGTCATCCTCAACTTCAGGATGCGGACTTTCCCACACGATTTATTGTCAATGCTCTCCAAGGACTGTCGCAAGAACGAGCAATGGCAATTTTGAATGATCCAGAGACAAATCCTCAGTTCGATGAAATGATTATTTTTGGGCATTTATTAGCAGCAATGGGAGATAAAGAATATCACCGCATTGCTGAAGAAGAGGGTGGTATCAGTCTTGAACAACTCAAAAAACTTGATTTAGTTTGGTGTGGTGAACGTCGGCTTTCAGAAATGATAGCCATGATGGAAAAATGGCATTTCAAAGATAGATAATCAGCAATTTAAAATTCAAACTTTAGTTCTACGCTGGCACAACAACTTTCTCACTACCAGCTAGTCCAAAAGCGGCATGAATGGCTTGCAAAGCTTTAACACCTTGCTCTTGTGCTACGACACAACTAATTTTTATTTCTGAAGTGGCAATCATTTGAATATTAATTTGGTGTTGGGCTAGCGCTTCAAACATTTTGGCAGCAACACCTGGTTGTCCCACCATCCCTGCACCGACAATACTCACTTTAGCGATCGCACTATCTAAAACAACTTCACCCCATCCTAACTCTGCCGCTACTTGAGTAAGCATTTTTTTGGCATTTTCCCCGTCTATCCGCGAGACTGTAAAGGCAATATCTCTCCTAGGAACACCATCAATCACCCGACAGCGCTGAGATTGAATAATCATGTCAACGCTGATATTATGTTGCGCTAATAATCCAAATAACTTCGCCGCCATCCCTGGACGATCTGGTAATTGGCGAATCGCAAGACGCGCTTGATTCAAATCTAAAGCAACACCGCGAACGGGAGGACAATTGGGCAGGGGGGAATCTATACATGCACTCTCCCCTGCTCCCCTGCTCCTCTGCTCCCCTCCCTCTATTTCAAAGGCGGTACGAAGTGCTAAGACGGCACGATCGCATTCGGTGGCATCGACTACGCAACTTACTTTCACTTCGCTGGTGGAAATCATTTGAATATTCACGCCAGCTTCGGCTAAGGTGGCGAACATTTTTGCAGCCACACCGGGACGGCCAATCATTCCTGCGCCAGCGATGCTGACTTTGGCAATGTTATGTTCTAGCATTACCTCGGCTTCGTCAGACTTGGGATTAGATGGATTTCTCAGTGCTGGGGCGATCGCTGCGGCTACTGCTTCTGCCCGTTTTAAAATTGGGGTGGTGACAGTAAAAGCAATGTCATTACTGTTACCTTCATGAATAGACTGAATAATCAAATCTACATCTACTTTTTGTCGGGAAATTTCGCCAAATAACCTGGCTGCTACACCTGGTTTATCGGGTACGCGCAACAAAGCCACCTTTGCTTGGTCAGTGTCAAATTCTACAGCATCCACCGGACGGGCAATTTCTAGATTGATTAGCGATCGCCCTTGGGGTTTGGCTGATGTCACCCAAGTACCTGGTTGATCCGTCCAGCTAGACCTAACTACCAGGGGAACACCATAGTTACGAGCAATTTCTACAGCACGGGGATGCAGAACTTTTGCGCCCAAGCTAGCTAGTTCCAACATTTCATCGCAGGTGATGTCATCCATCAATTGGGCTTCGGCTACTAAGCGGGGGTCTGTAGTTAGAATCCCTGGAACATCTGTATAAATTTCACAAAAGTTAGCTCGTAATGCGGCTGCGATCGCCACCGCCGAAGTGTCAGAACCACCGCGCCCCAAAGTTGTAATTTCCATTTCTCCGGCGCTGGATGTGCCTTGGAATCCTGCTACAACAACAACTTTACCTGCATTTATGTGGCGACAGAGGCGAGTAGTGTCAATATGCAAAATCCGAGCGCGGCTGTGTTCAGCTTCGGTAACAATTCCTACCTGAGCGCCAGTCATAGAAATTGCTGGTTGTCCGAGTTCCTGCAAAGCCATGCTGAGTAAGGCGATGGTGACTTGTTCGCCTGTGGAAAGCAGCATATCCATTTCCCGGCGGTTAGGATTGGAAGAAATTTCATTAGCTAGTTTGACGAGTCCATCGGTGGTTTTGCCCATTGCTGAAACCACTACTACCAGAGAGTTTCCAGCTTGGACAGTTTTATAAACACGCTGTGCGACAGCTTGAATGCGTTCCACTGAACCGACAGATGTACCACCGTATTTCTGAACTATGAGCGCCATAACTTTTATGCAATCAATTGTGTCTGTTTTGCTCAACGCCTCCGCCGGGTTAGGAAGCCTTGAAGATATTAATAGATATTTAGTTTACTAAAAATTGTGTAGCATACCCAATCATCAGTTGATTATTCAAAAACCACATCTTCGTAAAGTGAGGCCATTGTTTCCTCAAAATCCACGCTGTTGAGTCGAAATGATAGATGTTCTGCTGTATAAGATTGTAAAACCCACAATCCTTGCTCATTGCGTCGAAAACACTCAACTCGCTGACGTTTGGTATTAATTAAAACATACTCTTGCAGACTTTCCAGTGTTTGATAATCGGCAAATTTGTCGCCCCGGTCAAAGGCTTCGGTAGAATTAGATAAAACTTCGACAATTAAACAGGGAAATCTTTTATAACCTGGCGTTTCTTGATCTCGTTGATCGCAAGTAACCATCACATCGGGATAATAAAAGCGATTCAGAGATTCAATTCGGGCTTTCATGTCAGCGATGTAAACACGACAACCAGAACCGCGCATATGATTACGGAGGAGAGCAAACAGGTTTCCTGCAATGGTAACGTGTGGATCAAGCGCTCCAGCCATTGCATAGATGTAGCCGTCTATATATTCATGCTTGATATTGCTCTGTTCCTCCATTTGGAGGTATTCTTCAGCAGTGAGGTAGTTTTGTTGGGGCGAGACAATCATATTTTAAAGGTTTTATTGTGTCGATTTACTTGTGGCGATGCGTTAGGTGCAGTAGACTTTATAATCAAGTAAGGAACTTATGTAAGGAACGTGGATAATGGCTAGTGCTACCATCACCACTAAAGGGCAAGTAACTATTCCTAAAGAAATTAGGGATTATCTTAACCTTGATACAGGTAGTAAGGTTGATTTTGTCATTGATGAAAATGGAATAGTTAAATTAATTCCCCTGAATATCTCTATCAAAAGTTTATCAGGGATTTTACACCGTCCGGGAATGAAAAGCGCAACTTTAGAAGAAATGGAAACTGCAATTAAAGAAGGCTCAAGTGATTGGACTTGATACAAATATTTTAGTGCGGTACTTGACAAAAGATGATGAAAAGCAGTGGGAGCAAGCTGCTGAAATTATCGAAGGGGGAGAGCAATGTTTTGTTGCTAATATAGTTCTTTGTGAATTGGTTTGGGTTTTACGGAGTAATACTTATCAATTTAGTAGGGAAGAAATTAGTAACACTATAGAATTAATGGTGCAATGTTCGGTATTTGAGCTAGAAAATCGCTCTTTAGTTTATCAAGCATTACAAAGATTTAAGCAGGGAAGTGCAGATTTTTCTGATTATTTAATTGGGGCGATTGCTCAAGATTATGGTTGTAGTTCAACTGTGACATTTGACAGAAAGTTGAGAAGTGAAAAGGGATTTGATTTATTTGAGTAGTGGTTATATAGCGATGTCTACGACGGGCTACGCCTACGCTCTCCATCATTTACAATCACATAAATGCGATCGCCTGTAAATTTACACTTCTTTTTTAGAGCATCGCCAGCTTTCGGCTTAATGATATACCAAAATAAATGCATGAATTACTCAAATGAGAAAGCAAACTGGGGTTTAAGAAAGTAAAAGCTTATTTTGCTTGCGGAAAACACCAAAATGAGTAAGCAAACTGGGGTTTGAGAAAGCAAAAGCTCATTTTGCTTGCGGAAAACACCAAAATGAGTAAGCAAACTGGAGTTTGAATAAGTAAAAGCTCCTTTTGCTTGCGTAAAACACCGAAATGAGTAAGCAAACTGGGGTTTGAGTAAGTAAAAGCTTATTTTGAGCAAGTAAAAGCTTATTTTGAGTAAGTTGAATGGCATTTTTACTTAGTTCAATATGAATTTTAGTTTAGGCGATCGCGCTTTTCAGTTTTCTCACGGTACGCTTTGCACAAAACTAGCTTATTCTGGATTTTGGGGGAGGCGATCGCGGAGATTTGCCAGGTTTTCACTACATTTTATAGTATCAGAATGATTCACCCCTAGTCGTTTCTCAAGAATCTCCAATGCTTGCAAATACAATGGTTCAGCTTCGGTATAACGTTCTTGTAAGTAGTAGAGTTTTGCTAGATTGTTGAGACTTATGGCAACATTAGGATGTTCATCACCCAGCAGCCGTTGCCTGACTTCTAAAGCTTGCAGATGCAGGGGTTCGGCTTCGCTATATTTTTCTTGGGATTCGTAGAGTACTGCTAGGTTGTTGAGGCTGTTGGCAACTAATGGATGTTCTTCTCCAAACAGACTTCGCCTGAGTTTCAAAACTTGGAAGAACAGTGATTCAGCTTCGCTGTATCTCTGTTGATAGTAATAGAGATTTGCCAAATTGTTGAGGCTAATGGAAACTTTAGGATGTTCCTCTCCCAACAAACGTTGCCATAGTGCCAAAGCTTGCAGATATAAGGGTTCGGCTTCGCTGTATTTTTGCTGGGATTGGTAGAGTTTTGCCAAATTGTTAAAGCTAGTGGCAACTAATGGATGTTTATCACCTAACAGCCGTTGCCTTAGTTTCAAAGATTGCACATGTAGGGGTTCGGCTTCGCTGTATTTTCCTTGGGATTCGTAGACATTTGCCAGGTTGTTTAAGCTAATTGCAACTAATATATGTTCATCACCCAGCAGGCGTCGCCTAAGTTCTAAAGCTTGCAGGTGAAGGGGTTCGGCTTCGCTGTATCTTCCTTGAGATTCATAGAGTAAAGCCAGGTTGTTGAAGCTAGTGGCAACATTCGGATGTTCATTACCCAGAAGCCGTTGCCTTAGTTTCAAAGATTGCAGATGTAGGGGTTCGGCTTCGTTGTATCTTCCTTGACTGTGGTAAATTTCTGCCAGGTTGTTGAGGCTGAATGCAACATCAAGATGTTCATCACCCAGCAGGCGTCGCGTGAGTTCTAAAGCTTGCAGGTGAAGGAGTTCGGCTTCGCTGTATCTTCCTTGGTCGCGGTAGAGTACCGCTAGGTCGTTGAGGATAGTGGCGACATCTAGATGTTCTTCTCCCAAGCGTTTTTTGGTGATTTCTAGACACTCCTCACGCCAAGGTGCTGCTTGGTCATACAATCCCTGACCTTCGTAAAATCGAGCGTTGCCGACGAATGCCCAAATTAAATCATCATCGCTGACGTATTGAATCAGATTCTTCGCTACCTCAGCTATATGAGCTATGGCAGGGTTGACATCGTTGATTTGCTCAAGAGTGGGATCGTCAGGAATCTCTTTGGCGACTGCTACCATTACCCGGCAAAACGATCGCTTTAATTCCTCCCCCTTATCTAAACCTGTAAGCTTATATTGGAAAAACTCTCTCAGCAGTGGATGTAATTGATAAATTCCCTCACCTTTGCGCTGGAGTAAATGCAGATTTAGCAGCTTATCATCTCTAATTTCTTCTAAATCTTCGGCATCTTTATCTAATAAACACTGTTCCATCAACTTCCAAGAGATGGGTGCGGCGGCAAATAAACTCAAGAAACAACCCAATTGCTTATCGTCATCCTCTAATTCTTGCCAACTCAACTCAAAAGCTGCTAACACACCTCGTTGTGCTGTCATGTCGGCTTCCGACTTAGATTTAGAGAGAGAACGCTCATCCAGTCGCTTCTTCTCCAACCGCCGCAACATTTCTGCTAAAGATAAATCCTGTTTCCGCGCCAGATAGCGCCCCACTAATTCCACACCCAAAGGTAAATATCCCAGCCACTCACACAACTGATTTGCTAAAGCTAATTCTTTTTCAATTCGCCTTGGTGTTTCTTTGAGTAAAGACCTTAATAACTCCAGCGCCGCCTCTGGTTGCAGCACATCCAAAGATAACTGTGCAATGCGTCCCAACTTCTGGCGCGTAGTCATCAACACTTTAAACCGAGAAGGTAGCGACTGTAAGTAAGGCTTAACTTCCTCGTAGTCGCTGACATCATCCAGCACTAGCAGCACATCACCTTCACGCCAACGCCGCCAGCAATATTGCACTTGCGCGAGTAAATCAAAATCTTCTGGCGGGTTTAAATCCAGCTGCGTTCTGGCAAACTGCACAATTTGAATGCCCACATCCCCAGTTTTTGCCAGCAACCAGCAAAGCCCACCGTTGTATGTTTCGCGGTGCTGGATGGCATATTGCAGGGCGAGTTCTGTTTTACCAACTCCACCCATCCCGGCAACAGCAGCGATCGCAACTTGTTTATTATCCTGCAAAAGTTGGTGAAGATTTTGCAATTCTTCTTCACGTCCAACAAATTCCACCACCCCACTTAAGGGCAAATTTTGCGGTATTTCAGTAGAAACTATCGATTCCCCTCGGGGCGACTTTAGTCAGAAGTTAAAGGTATTACCAGAAATGGTATTAGTTCCACCTTTAATATTTATCCCCTGCCAATTTTCAATAATAGTGTTCGTTAATTGAGGTTGTGCTTCATTGGCTACAGCTTCTACCGCTTGAGCAATTTCAGGATCTTTCTTTGCTGCTTCCTCTACCTGCTGCCCAATGAGATAAGCTTGACCATAATCTAAAGGTTGTGTTTTAGCCTGTTCGATAACCTTCGCCGTGCTAGGTTCCTTGCGTTTCAGCAGAACTAACAACTTTTCGCCTTCGTTCCAAGCCTTTTCGCCGATGATTTCCCCAGTTTTTTCAAAGGCTTTGATGATTACCAAGGTTGCGATCGCAGCTGCTGTCCGCGATACTGGCTCCATAAGTTTGCCAAAGTATACGAAATTTTACTTATGGTTTACAGTTTAACAGCCTCTAAACACGTAATGCAGAGCAAATAGTCAACTTAGAGCCAAGCGAATGGAATAGAGCCTCCGGCACGCTACGCGTTAAGCGAAGCTATGCCGAAGGCTTTATGCGGCTACACAAACAAAGTCTGCCTCCGCGGACTAAGGAAAAATTAAGGGTTTGAAACCCACGGAGGTGGGTAAAGCCTCGTGTAGCTGCGGTTTCTAACCGCCCTTTTAAATTAAAGGGACGACTCCAACAAGTGAAATCGTCCCTTTAAATTTATAAATAGTGAAATATACTCTATCTGCTTACTCTCGAAGGTTCAACCCACTCATCCCAAGAGCTATCATAGCCATCATAAGTAATTTTATAAAGATCGTTACTAACTTCTAAAACCTGCCCTTTATACCATTTTCTCTTCCACAAAATTCTCACTGCATCTCCAACTTCAAATGATGCTCGGAAGCGTTCAGCACCAACCCATTCATTCCAGGAACTATCATAACCTTCATAAGTAATATAGCAATTATCATCATTAACCTTAAGTACCGTTGCTGAATACCATTTTTCCTTCCAAACAACTTCAGCCTTTTGTCCTACAGAACAGGGTGAAGCAGCAAAAGCACTGGGAATCAATGTGCCTACCCAAGTTGCCATGAATATGGCACCAAACAATACTTTATTTTTCATGATTCTATCCTCAAACAGTAAAACGAAATTTTGATTGTGATTTATGGAAATCTAATTAAAATTTCCACTAACTGTTACTATTGTGATGGAATCAAATTAGCGATCGCCTCAGCAAAAATTATGAATTTTTGCCGCTAGTTATGAAGATATCGTGTTTCAAATTAAGAGATTTTATAAATTTCACTTGAGGATGTTTGAAAAGTCTTTTTATCGGTGATAAAACGTTCTAGATCCCCCTAAATCCCCCTTTTTAAGGGGGACTTTGATTCCGGTTCCCCCCTTTTTAAGGGGGGTTAGGGGGGATCTAAAAGTGCCTAAGCTCACAGCGAAACACTTTTCAAACAACTTCTTAGTCGAAAAGCTCAGATACCCGACTTCTTTAAGAAGTCAGCGATCTGATTATTAGTATTCATACTGAAATTTAATTTTACAGTTTATTCATATTTTTTAAATTCCGGGTTCTCAATCTAATTTCATAAATTCCTAACAAACCCGATGCTACTAGCAAAGGTAAGAAATAATAGATTCCCCGATAAGCTAACATTGACCCCAAAATTGCCGCAGCCGAAACTTGAGATGATAGAATCAGCAAAATTATAGTTTCAAATACACCTAAACCACCAGGGACATTACTAACAACACCTGCAAACATCGCTAGCAAATAGATACCCAAAAAATCCAGATAAGACAAAGATATATTAGTGGGAAGCACCGCATAAAGAATTGCTGCTGCCAAAATCCAATCAAGACCAGAAATTGCTATCTGAATAAGAGATATCTTAAAAGAAGGAAATCGAAATTCTTGTCCACGAATTATTAAAGGTTGTTTAATAAAAATACTTCCTAGCAAATAACTAGCAACCAATAGGAGAAAAATCACGCCGATGGGACGCACAGTTGCAAAAGGTAAATGTAATTGAGTAGGAATTTTGAGGGGGTTGATGAGGAATAAGCAACCTGCAACGGCAAACATCCCCAACCAAAAAGTAAAATTGGCGAAAGCAATTACTTGAGCGATCGCAACTGCTGGCACTCCCCAAGTAGCATAAAATCGATAACGGATAGCACTGCCAGTCAGCAAAGCAAAACCTATAGTATTACTAAACGCAGAGCTAATAAAGCTGGTTAAAGCAATCTTGTTCCAGTTTAGGGAACGATTAATATAACTAAAACCCAAAATATCATACCCAATCATCACTAGATAGCCCAAGACCGTCAGCCAAATTGCCCAGCTTAAGCGGCTTTTGGGGATAGCAGTTAGAGAGTTGAGGATGTCACGATAATTATACTCATGCAGTTCGTTAGCGATCGCCCACAGGGAAAGCACCAGCAGCGACAAGCCAAACAGTGTGCTGAAATTCAGTTGCAGTTTTTTAAGCATCGTGAAGAAACTTATCCTAAATCTTGACTTTTAACTTACAACAAGTCGCAAAGTTTCCATCCTGTTGACACAACATTGACAACTTACTTCCGTAAACTTAATGGTTGCCAGCACAGACTGTCCAATAACCTGCAAAGATGAACTACAAACAATCAAAAATTATCTTGCTAGTTTCAGTATTAACCCTAGTTAGCTGTAATTTATCCCAAAATGTCGTAGCAAAACCACCTCTACAACAGGATTTAAAAACAACTCCTTCTGTTCTTTCAACAAAGTCTAATACTGGCGACTCAGCTACTCACTTAACCTACAAAATTGCAACCTACGATAGTCAATTAATGGGTGCAAATCGCACTTATGGCGTTTCTTTACCCCCTGGCTATGAACAAAACCCAAAACAAAGATATCCTGTAATCTTTCTCCTCCACGGCGGACATGGTAATCCCAGTGATTGGTTTATTCAGAATAAGGGAGAAGCTCTCAAGACAGTGGAACAACTTTATACTACAGGTAAGCTCCCACCTAGCATTATTATCACACCAGATGGCAACGACAAACGTGGCTCTAGTCCCTACCGAGACCCCGAATATATTGATGGCCCTAACGGTAAAGTCTCCACAGCCGTGGGTGATGAGTTAGTAAAAGTCGTGCAAAGCCGTTATCGGACACTAACTAATCCAGATTTTTGGGCAATAGGTGGTTTATCTTCTGGTGCTTGGGGTGCAATGAATGTAGGGTTACATAATGTAAATCATTTCTCAATTTTATTTAGTCATAGTGGTTATTTTAAAGATAAAAGTGGCCCAACAAATAGCCCGATAATTTATATCAAAAGTATTCCCACACCAGCTAAGAAAAGATTGCGAATTTACTTAGATTCAGGCAAAGCAGATATTGAAGAAATCGATGAAGCTAAAAATTTCTCTCAAGTACTAAATAACCTAAAAATCTATAATTTATTTCGTCAATTTCCTGGCAGCCACACTTGGCAATACTGGCGGGAACATTTAGCCGATTCTTTAACATTTGTGGGCGAACAATTTAAATCTGCTGAAATGGAAAGTATGGCTCATAATGTTGGTATTAATAATAAAAATCCTTAGCGATCGCCAGGATAAATAATACTATTTTGTAAATCCGTTGATATTTAAATATCACTGTGGAAAACTCTACTGCCATTCTTAAGCAGATTCACTATAGTAAGTTCTAACGGAGGTGATTTTCCTAACCCTAAAAAAATATGAAAATTTCTAAATTGTTAATTAGTTTACTAGGAGCGATCGCACTTCTCACTACTGCTAGTTATTATTATGTATTTATCTTAGGTGCGCCGCAATTAGACCCACCCCAAAAAGTTGCAAAGACTGGACTAAAGTTTCAATTAGCAACCTTTAACTCTCAAGCGATGGGTGCAGTCCGCAACTATGGCGTGATTTTGCCGCCTGATTATGATAAAAATCAGCAAAAGCGCTACCCGGTGATATTCTTATTGCACGGTGGTCATGATGATGCTCGTGCTTATGCTGATAAGTATGCAGTCTTAGATGTACTTCATCAACTTTATCAAAATGGAAAATTACCGCGATCAATTGTGATTACACCTGATGGTAATGATAATCGTGGTTCCAGTCCTTTCTACGATCCTGATTACTTTGATGGGCCGAATGGCAAAATAGGGACTTTAATTGGTTCTGAGTTAGTGCAAGTCATCAAGTCTCGCTACCGCACTTTAGAAGAACCCCAGTTTTGGGCTCTGGGAGGTCTGTCTTCTGGGGGATGGGGGGCATTTAATATAGGGTTACGCTATCTTAACAACTTCCACATTTTGTTTAGCCATAGCGGTTATTTTACCGATAATAGCGGTTCACAAAATAGTCCTCAACAAATTGTGCAACAGCTACCGCTTCAAGATAGGAAGCGATTGCATATTTACTTGGATGCAGGTTTGAATGATACTAATTTATTGGCTTCTACCAAAGCCTTCCACGAAACCTTAAATAAATTAGGCATTGATCACGTATTTTATGCGTTTCCAGGAGGTCATGGCTTATCTGGTGCTGATATAGGCTGGAACTACTTTCACAAACACCTTAAAGATTCGCTCTCGTATGTAGGGGAACAATTTCAAAAGTTAGGAGTTAAAAGTTAGGAGTTAAGAGTTAAGAGTTTTAACACCAAAACTAATGACAAATGACAAATGACAAATGACTAATAACAAATGACTAATAATTTAAAAACTCAGATTGGACTTTGGAGTGCAGCTTTCCTTACTGGTTTAGTGGGAGTAGTAAATTTGTTGTCAGCAGTGACACCTAACTTGTATGGGCGGAATCACTGGTTAAAGGAATTTTTGCCATTTGAAATTCGTGCCACGGGTCATATATTTGCAGCGTTGACTGGGTTTGTTTTACTCGCACTTGCTACTAATTTATTACGCAGAAAAAGAATTGCCTGGTTACTAACCATTGCTTTACTAGTAATTTCCATCTTCAGCCATTTACTCAAGGGATTGGACTATGAAGAAAGTCTCCTCTCTGGAGTTTTACTGGTGCAATTAATCTTGATGCGCCATTTTTTTACGGCACAATCAGATCGTCCTTCAATAGCACGGGGAGTTAGAGTGCTGATAGGTGCTTTACTATTTACCCTGGCATACGGAACTATTGGATTTTATTTATTAGACGGCAAATTTTCAGAAAATTTTAATTGGCGTGAAGCTGTACTTCAGACTTTAGCGATGTTCTTCACTGAGGATAATTGGGGACTGCAACCAAAGAGCCGATTTGGGGAATTTTTTGCTAATTCTATCTATATTATTGCCGCAGTTACTATTACGTATGCAATAGTAATGTTATTGCAACCTGTATTTTGGCGTAATCTAGCAACATCAAAAGAGCGCCAAAGAGCTAAAGAAATTGTCGAGCAATATGGACGTTCTTCTTTAGCAGCGATCGCACTCTTAAATGACAAGAGTTATTATTTTAGCCCTACTGGTAATAGTGTAATAGCTTATGTTCCCAAAGGCAGGGGTGCGATCGCATTAGGAGATCCCATCGGCCCCATTGAAGACCGCCAAGAGACAATTGTTGCTTTCTGGCAGTTTTGCCAGCGCAATGACTGGTATCCAGGCTTTTACCAAACTTTGCCTGATGATGTTGAGCTTTACAAGTCATTGGGATTTAAGGTACTCAAGATTGGAGAAGAAGCGATCGTTGACCTGAAAAGTTTTACATTACAAGGTAAAGCCGGTAAAAACTTTAGACCATCAATCAATCGTTTAACTAAACTGGGATACCAAATCGAGTTTTACCAACCACCTATTACTGATGGTTTGTTGCACCTCCTTAAACCTGTGAGTGATGAATGGCTAAAGATGGTACAAGGTTCAGAAAAACAATTTTCTTTGGGCTGGTTTGACGAAGTTTATCTGCGAGAGTGCGAGATTGCTGTGGTGCATACTCCCGAAGGTAACATCAGCGCCTTTGCCAACATTCTCCGGGAGTACCAACTCAACGAAGCAACTATTGACATGATGCGACATCGCTCATCTCTTGAGAATGGGACGATGGACTTTCTACTTATTTCTCTGCTTCAGCATTTTAAAGAGTGTGGTTACGACAGCTTTAATTTCGGTCTTTCTGCCCTTGCGGGAGTTGGAGACAACCCAGAAGCACGCCGTTTAGAGAGAGTCTTGCACTATCTTTACAAGCATTTGAATCGCTTCTACAACTTCAAGGGGCTACACGCCTACAAAGATAAGTTCCGCCCCAGTTGGGAACCGCGTTATTTGGTTTACCCCAGTTTAGCTGCCTTACCAGATGTAGTTGTAGCATTGATTCGCGCAGATTCAGGCGATCGCCTTTTTGATTATTTCAAACCCGGAGCCTAAAGGCATCTATTCTGGCATTAACCCAACACCTCATTCGACTTCTTGCAGAAGTGGGGAAAGGGGAAGGGGGAAAGGGATGAAATTTCCCCTTACCCTTTCCCCGACATCTTACCATTTGTTACTTTTGCAAGATGTCTATTCTAGGGCGATATCTACGATTGACTCGTCTGCACAAATTGACATTTTTGTGATACAATTGTACTATAAAAGCATAAAAGGGGAAAGAGATGATGATTGTCGCGCCACTTGCGGGCGAGGTTTTACCTTCCTCATAAAATTTGGATTATTTCGCGCCACTTGCGGGCGAGGTTTTTACCTTTCCCCCTTCCCCTTCTTATGAATATCCGGTGAGTATGTAACGCTAAGTCTGACAGGAAATGTCCAAAGTTTGTCATAACTGAATCCCCATAGTAATTAGTACACTGAGGCCAAAATTTCCCTTATCTTGAATGAGGGGCAAAATCTCCTTGTCTCTATTTGGCATCAATTTATTTTGTGTTTGTCCTTCAAGTTTTCACGGTTGGAAGAACTTATTAGAAACCGTGGCTTTAACAGACTTATTGACCTTTAGATGGAAGGTGGAAATATGAGAAATAATCAAATTTCTCTGCCAGAACTCATCAAATTTTTTGCAGAATATCGCAACAATATCATCATTAATATCAAGCACCTGCAAGAAAATTATCAAAGAACAGGTATCAAGCGCCTTAAAGGTGTGAGAGATGAAAAAGGGGAACTATTACAACCTTGGTTGCAAACAGAATATATAGATAATGCTGAGTATATTGGTATGGGCGAGTTTCAATTTAACCGCAATACCGCTACTATCAATATGCTTATCAAGCGTAAAGTCAAACTTACCAAATCTGAAGATAAAACCCCTACTCTTGAGGTAGCAGGTTTGCTGGTAAATGACCTCAATAGCTTTAATAACTACACGATTGTAAGTGACGGTAAAATCAATATAAAGTCTTTACAAGTCAAAATTAGTAGTAAAAAAGCTTTTGATTGGCTCAAAGAAAAGGGTGTATTAGATGCAGAAAATTTTGACTTCCATGCTGAATATACCATCCAGCTAGATAACTTGCCGCTTGTAGCTTCTAATAGCTCTTACAGTAATATTGATGGGCTATTCAATCAACTCGCAGAAATTAAAGTACTTACTAGTATTATTTCCGCTTACTTGAAAAAAGAGTCAGATGTATTTATAGCGCCGCAGTTAGATGAGTTTAAAAAACACTATTTGTCCAAGAATACTTACATCAATTTCCCTACAACTAATGAATACACCAATATCCACGAAGCTTTAGTTAATGGTACTCTTGATTCCAGATTGAGCTATAAAATCGATATCGGCAGTCAAGATATTCTGAACTTGAGTAAGTTCCCTTCTGCTAACAAGTTTCTGAATAGAATGTATCGTCTTTATGATAAAGAAACTGGAGAAATTATCATTAAGCCGAATTTTGAGATGGTATTTAATGAAAATCTCGCTGTTAGGCACAGGTTACTGTCATCACGTACTAAGATTACGAAAGTTGACGAGTTTATGAAACCAATTTTCGATGATTTTCTTGGGCTTGATCAAAATGGCATAGTTATAGATATTCTGAAGAAAGTTGGTGCTGATATTTTGGCGCAGTTATTTCAAGAGAAACAAACTGGTAAGCAAATCAGCAAAGAAGAAATGGTTGCAGCTTTGAGCGCAGCGAATACCAAGCTAGAGAAATATGTAGAAAATATCTACCAAGATAAGATTTCCCCTTTGGTATTTTACATTGGTTGTACTGGTCTATTGCCAGATGAAATAAAAGCAAAACCCATGACTGCTGAAGAAGCTGCTGCTAAATATCCAAATCTACAATTTTCTAAAAATGAGCAAGAAGGCACTTTTTTTGCAGTTGGTAATAGTATTATCAGCATCTATGTCAAGACTGAATATTACAGCAAACTTATTTCTGTCGGTATAGACAATTAGATTGCATATACCAATAACCCAAAGATCCCCGACTTCTTAGAGAAGCCGGGGATCTTGTTTATGCACTTTTGGATTGCTATAGCAATTATAATTATGGGTTTCCCAAAATACAGCTAGAGTTTGGACGTATCAAGAAATTGGACTTGCAGACGAAGGACTCATTACAATAGTGTTGCCTAAAAAGTTGCTGTCTACATGCTCAATGCTGACCGGATAAATAAATCAGCAATGCCACCAATTCCTCTCCCCAAACCTGGGATTATGAACAGAAGCATCATGCCAAAGATTCCGAATTGAGTATATTGCAGTGGCTTTAGCTGAGGAAAAATCTCACTGAAAATATGAAAGCCATCCAGTGGTGGAATTGGCAGCAGATTAAACAGAAATAAGGTCAAATTGATCCGAGCCGCTAAGTAAAAAAATTCGACACTCAAAAGTCCTGAAAGATTAAAAAGTTTGAGCAACACAGTAAATAGAATACCTAATGCCAGATTCGACAATGGGCCTGCTGCGGATACCAAAATATTGCCTAGCTTACCAGAACGAAACTTAGAGGGGTTGACGGGCATTTGTCCCCAAGCTATACCCATGAGGCAAAGAAAGATGATTGATTCTTTACCCATGTGAACTACAGGATTAAGCGTCAGATGACCAGTTTGTTGGGGAGTGTTATCTCCCTGACTCATCGCAGCCCAGCCGTGAGCAAGTTCATGCAAAGTAATGGAGAATATGACAATTACAACGATTCTGAAAAAATGAATCGGCTCTGTGATGAGTGTTTGGATAAACATATATTTTGGCTTGTGGTATGGTTAAAGCTGAAATCCGCACTTTCTGAAGATATGCACGAAAAAGTTATCCAATTTAAAAACTGCAAACCTTGAGAATCAAGGTTGCTCGCAAATAAATTAGGTAAGTTATTTTTGCGCGGTATAAGAGGTTGTTTGAAAAGTCTAATTTATTACTCACCGGGCGACTGTAAGTCGCGGCTACACAGGCAAAACCCACCTCCGTGGGTTAAAAACATTGATTTTCTCTTAGTCCTCGCAGGTGGACAACTTTTAGAGACGTACTCGCATTCGTTTGTGTAGTAGCGTTCGCCCTTGGGTGCCGGAGGCATCATTCTATTCGCCTAAAACTTTTCAAACTGGTTGTTGAGAATAAAGCAAATCAGTTGCTTGAAATCAGCCTTTTCTAACCATGATGATAGAAGTTCTCATCTATACTGGCTGCAATGCGTCATAAAGCTCAGTAAGACAGTATTTGTATAATAATTTACTAGCTATATTTTGGTAATGGCCCATGTGTGTAATAACAAACTCGCTGTTTTAATAGTATTAAATATACTCCGTAATAGCCTATAGTAGTTGTTCGTATATTTTTAAAATTAACTTTACTCACTTTTGAGATCGCCAATAGCTTGTATAGCTTCAAAAACTTAATTGATAGCATTTAAGTGTGAAAAAATTCTAGCAAATAATACGTATTTTAAATTGAAGATGTTGTATAGAAAATTCTAGTAGCATTAATTATTTATTGGATGTTTCAGCTTTATTAAGCAACATTTGTTCATAACTGACTATAGGTTAATTCTCAGCCGATTATTACTTAGTTAAATTTATTACGAGCAACTTAAATGTTATTTACTAAATAATTTAAAAATTAATACAGTCATTAGACAGGATATTAACGGCTTATTGGTATTATTTTGATGCACCAACGCAATGATGATGAAAAACAATGGATGAAGATCAGCGCCGTTCTTATTGGCGTGCTAATACTGCTTTAATTCGTAATCTTTTAATTGTCTGGGCATTGGTTTCCCTAGTTTTTAGTATTTTGTTGGTTCAACCTTTGAATGCAATACGGTTTTTTGGCGTACCCTTTGGCTTTTGGATGGCTCAACAAGGGTCAATCCTGGTATTTGTGGCCTTGATTTTCATTTATGCCTTCCAAATGGATAAGCTAGACCGCAAATACAATCTTAGCAAGCAAGACCATAAATACAATATTAGGAAGTGAGGAAAAACCGTGTCTGTTGAAATTTGGACTATTGTATTAGTTGGACTTTCTTTCGTCGCCTACATTTATATTGGTTGGCAATCACGAGTCGAAAATAGTAAAGACTTTTTTATAGCAGGTCAAGGGATACCTTCAATTGCTAATGGTGCGGCTACCGCGGCCGACTGGATGTCAGCAGCCTCCTTTATTTCAATGGCGGGGCTGATTTCTTTTTTGGGTTACGACGGTTCTATTTATTTAATGGGGTGGACTGGCGGCTATGTACTGCTAGCATTATTACTGGCTCCCTACCTACGGAAATTTGGGAAGTATACAGTGCCAGATTTCGTAGGCGATCGCTACTACTCTAATATCGCCCGTTTAGTGGCAGTAGTTGCAGCCATTTTCATCTCCCTCACCTATGTTGCTGGACAAATGCGGGGCGTGGGCATTGTTTTTAGCCGCTTCCTACAAGTCGATATCAATACAGGTGTAATCATCGGTATGGTGATCGTCGGCTTTTTCTCTGTGTTGGGGGGGATGAAAGGTATTACCTGGACGCAAGTAGCACAGTACTGTGTGTTGATTTTTGCTTACCTGATTCCAGCGATCGCGATCGCCTGGTTTCTCACTGGTAATCCTATTCCTCAGCTAGCATTTACCTTCAGTGATATTGGAGAAAAACTTAATCAAATTCAGGTTGACCTGGGTTTTAAGCAATATACTGAGCCATTTGTGAACAAGTCGATGCTAGATGTGCTGTTTACCACCATTGCTTTGATGGTAGGCACGGCTGGCTTACCCCATATCATCGTCCGTTTTTACACAGTAAAAAGTGTGCGTGCAGCCCGTTTTTCTGCTGGTTGGGCATTGCTATTTATTGCCATTCTTTATACAACGGCTCCAGCCCTTTCCATGTTTGCCCGCTACAACCTAATCGATTCCCTGCACAATCATACAGTTGCAGAAGTGCAGCAGCTAGACTGGGCGACGAAGTGGGAAAAAACTAAACTTTTGGGTTTTGATGACATAAATAAGGATGGGCGTTTCCAGTTAACTCCAAATAAGGAGACTAATGAAATAAAGATCGACCCAGATATCATCGTACTTTCCACCCCGGAGGTAGCTAACCTCCCTCCGTGGGTGATTGGCTTGGTAGCGGCTGGCGGTTTGGCTGCTGCTTTGTCTACAGCATCAGGTTTATTGCTGGTAATTTCCAGTTCCATCGCCCACGATATCTACTACCGGATCGTAGATTCATCAGCCTCAGAACAAAAACGGGTGTTTGTCGGGCGGATCATGGTAGGTTTTTCCCTCGTCCTTGCTGGTTATTTTGGCGTGAATCCACCAGGATTTGTGAGTCAGGTGGTAGCTTTTGCCTTCGGTTTAGCTGCTGCTAGTTTCTTCCCGGTGATTTTTTTGGGGATTTTCGACAAGCGCACTAACTCTGAAGGTGCGATCGCTGGGATGTTGACGGGTTTATTGTTTACGATAATCTACATTGTCGGCGTTAAGTTTGGGGGTATGCAACCCTGGTTTTTTGGGGTTTCTCCCGAAGGAATTGGTACTTTGGGTATGCTAATTAACTTTGCTGTCACCCTAGTAGTTTCACGCCTAACACCACCACCTCCAGCAGAAATTCAAGCAATGGTAGAAGACCTCCGCAGCCCATTGATTGAAGAATCATTGGTTGAAGAATAAGAGATTGGGTGGGTATGGGGAATGGGGTATTTCTTTTTCACTCCCTTATCTCTAAATACGCTTGGGATAAGCTTTTTCTTCCCCCCCCTGCCCATTTCATGAGAATCTCACTATCCCAGGATTTGAGAACGTTCATTTATTCTCCAGTTTTAGCAATCCTTTGGTGATTAATACCACCTTTGGCAAAGCCCTCAAGTAAAGATGAGATTATTATCCAGCTATTTTTTTATTGCTGACAATAATATTAAGCTTAACAAATATTGATATTGTAAAGTTATTTTTTTGTAACAAAAATCAGACATTTGGTATCCGAGATAACTTTTTACTAGTAAACTATCGCACTATCATCACACTTTAAAGTTTGATATTGTCAGCTTTCTATTAAGTTAGTTGATTCATCAAGAGGAAAATTCATAAAGATTATGAGAAGACAATTTAACAGACGTAAGTTTTTGATCTACGGTTCTCTAACTTTCGGAAGCAGCTTTTTTCTAAAAGCTTGTGCGAATAATCCCCCAAGCGCTACAGAGACAGTCGCACCTCCTACTGCTTCACCAGCTGCTGCTACTGCTGGTAACACCATCAAAGTAGGTATTTTGCACTCTCTGAGTGGTACGATGTCTATCAGTGAAAAAAGCGTTGTTGATGCTGAAAAATTAGCAATCAAAGAAATTAATGCTGCTGGTGGTGTCTTAGGTAAACAAATTGAAGCAATTACCGAAGATGGTGCTTCTAACTGGGATACTTTTAGAGAAAAGGCAACTAAGCTAATCGATCAAGATAAAGTTGCTGTAGTTTTTGGTTGTTGGACTTCTGCTAGCCGTAAGAATGTCAAGCCAGTATTCGAAAGCAAAAATCACATGCTCTGGTATCCTGTACAGTATGAAGGGCAAGAGTGTTCTAAAAATATTTTCTACACTGGTGCAGCACCAAATCAACAAATTGAACCATCTGTTGATTGGTTGTTAAAAAATAAGGGTAAAGAATTCTTTTTAGTTGGCTCTGACTACGTTTTTCCCCGCACTGCTAACACA
This sequence comes from Nostoc sp. UIC 10630, assembly GCF_010747425.1. Classification (NCBI taxonomy): domain Bacteria; kingdom Bacillati; phylum Cyanobacteriota; class Cyanophyceae; order Nostocales; family Nostocaceae; genus Nostoc; species Nostoc sp. UIC 10630. The sequence continues at coordinate 22,033 of NZ_JAAGOG010000047.1, read as the reverse complement.
ATTATTAAAGCTCAATTAGAAGCTTTAGGCGGAAAAACAGTTGGTGAAGATTATTTACCTCTTGGCAATACAGAAGTTACACCTATCATTACGAAAATCAAACAAAATTTGCCAAATGGTGGGGTGATTTATAACACCCTGAATGGTGATAGTAATGTCGCTTTCTTCAAGCAATTAAAAGGAGCTGGATTGACACCAGATAAATATCCCTCTATGTCTGTCAGTATTGCCGAAGAAGAAGTCAAAGCAATTGGTGTGGAGTATCTCAAAGGTCATTACGCAGCTTGGAACTATTTCCAAACAGTAGACACACCTGCTAACAAAAAGTTTGTTGCCGCTTTCAAGAAAGAATATGGTGAAGATCGCGTGACAAATGATCCAATGGAAGCAGCATATATTGCAGTTTATTTGTGGAAGCAAGCAGTAGAAAAAGCTAAAACTACTGATTTAGAGAAAGTGCGGACTGCGGCTTATGGGCAAACTCTAGATGCGCCTGAAGGTAAAGTGACAATGGATGCCAATCATCACATCTCCAAAATTGTGCGGATTGGTCAAGTTAGGCAAGATGGTTTGTTTGATATTGTCTATGCTACTCCTGCACAAGTTGAGCCAGTTCCTTGGAATCAATTTGTAAAAGAGACTAAAGGGTTTGCTTGTGATTGGACTGACCCAGCGAAGGGTGGTAAGTACAAGAAAGTTTAAATAATTCGTAATTCGTAATTGGTAATTAATTACCAATTACGAATTCTCAGAAATCGCAGGCTGTGTTATGGCTTTAGAGGTTGTTTGAAAAGTGGTTGACTGTGATTTTAGGCACTAACTGATCCCCCCTAGCCCCCCTTAAAAAGGGGGGAACCGGAATCAAAGTCCCCCTTTTTAAGGGGGATTTAGGGGGATTTAGAATGTTTTGTTACCGAGAAGAAAACCTTTCAAACATCCTCTTAGCCTAACGCACATCTTAGATAGCGGTGTGTTAAGCGCTCATGTCATTTTTTCATTACAAATAACATAGAAATGTGCGACTGAGACACCCTATAGTAACTCTAATAACAAGAAGTTAATATATAGGAAAAAAAGTGTTAGCAGGATTTTTAGAAGCTGTATTTAATGGCATTAGCATTGGCGCTGTTTTATTGATTGCTGCATTGGGATTGGCCATTATTTTTGGATTGATGGGTGTCATTAATATGGCACATGGTGAGTTGATGATGTTTGGGGCTTATACAACATTTGTTGTACAAAATGTCTGTAAGCAATTAGGTGGAGTATGGTTTGAAGTCTATATATTTTTGGCTTTGATTATCGCTTTTATTTTCACGGCTGCTGTGGGATTAGTTCTAGAAAAAGGCGTGATTCGTTATCTCTATGGAAGACCATTAGAAACTCTGTTGGCAACTTGGGGAGTAAGTTTGATTTTTCAACAGTTTGTTCGCAGCGTGAATTGGGTATTGATAATTGGCATAGGCTTATTTTCTCTGTTATTTTTTGGAGGTTTATGGATTCTAAATTCTCGCACTGATTTGGGAAGAGTTCGTAACTGGATTGTAGCGGTAATATTTTTACTATCGCTGGGAGTGACAATCACAACAGGTAATTTATTAAGTCAAACTTATCAGCTAGCAGTAACTCAACCTTGGTTTGGCGCTCAAAATGTGGACGTAACAGCACCTACTTGGTTACAAGCAGGGATATCTTTGGGTGGTGTGCAATTTCCCTTTGCTAGGTTATTTATCATTGCTTTAACAATAATCTGTGTGTCGGGAATTTATTTATTTTTACAGCGTTCTAGCTGGGGTTTAAGAATTCGGGCTGTGACGCAAAACCGGAGTATGAGTGCTTGTTTGGGTATCCCAACTCAAAAGGTGGATGCAATTACTTTTGCATTGGGTTCTGGTTTAGCTGGTGTGGCTGGATGTGCGATTAGTTTACTCGGTTCTGTAGGGCCAAATACGGGACAAAACTATATTATTGATACTTTTATGGTTGTTGTTGTTGGGGGTGTAGGCAATTTAGCCGGGACGATTGTGGCGGCGTTGGGTATTGGGACGGCTAATTTTTTAATTGGTTCTGGGACTTTGGCTTTGTTGTTGAGTCCTGTTAAGCCTTTGGCTGATTTGTTTAGCTTTTTTGCAACGACGAGTATGGCTAAGGTGTTGGTATTTGCGCTGATTATTGTGTTTTTACAGTGGAAGCCTGGGGGGATTTTTCCGCAGAAGGGACGTACTGTTGATGTTTAACGAACCGCAGAGACGCAGAGGACGCAGAGAATGAGGAAGAGGGGAGGAGGATTATTAATTGAGGTGGGAATGGTGGTTGCGATCGCACTCTTCCTTATAATTGTTATGCCACTGGTGCTTTCGGAGTTTCGCTTGAATTTGTTGGGGCGATTTTTGTCACTGGCGATCGTGGCTTTGGGTATCGATTTGATTTGGGGGTATACTGGTTTATTAAGTTTGGGACATGGTATCTTCTTTGGTTTGGGTGGATATGCGATCGCAATGTACCTAAAACTCCAAGTCCCGACTGGAGAATTGCCTGATTTTATGGGGCTTTATGGAGTTACGGAACTTCCCGCGTTTTGGCAACCTTTTTATTCATTTCCTTTGACAATAGCTTTGGTGGTACTAATTCCAGGGTTATTGGCGGGATTGTTGGGATATTTGGTTTTCCGTAATCGCTTGAAAGGTGTTTATTTCTCTATCTTGACCCAAGCCGGAACTATTGTATTTTTCAACTTCTTTAACGGTCAACAACAATTTTTCAACGGTACGAACGGACTGATAGATTTTACAACCTTGTTTGGAGCAACGGTGAGCGATGCCAAAACGCAGTTTGTTTTCTACACGCTGACGGTAGTGTTTCTCGCAATCACCTACGGGATTTGTCGCTGGTTGACAACTGGACGCTTTGGGAGATTGTTAATAGCGATTCGTGATGATGAAAGTCGGGTAAGATTTTCTGGCTATGACCCTACAGATTTTAAGGTGTTGGTGTTTGCAGTTTCTGGTGCGATCGCAGGTATAGCAGGAGCATTTTACACTATTCAAAGTGGTTCAGTCTCACCCAGAGCAATGGATATTGCCTTTTCCATTGAAATGGTGATTTGGGTAGCGGTAGGCGGACGCGCTACTTTAATTGGCGCAATTGTCGGAACTTTGTTAGTCAATTATGCCCGCACTTTTTTAAGTGAACAATTTGCTGAAATCTGGCTATTTTTCCAAGGCGCATTATTTTTGATAGTCGTCACAGTGCTTCCTGACGGTATCGTGGGATGGTTGCGTAGCCAGAATATTGCTCTTTTCAACCGTCGTCAAGAAATTTCTACATATCCCACCTTGGAAGAAGACCCTGAAGTGCAACATGAACGCGAAAATATTGGAAACTGAAAACGTAACTGTTAGTTTTGATGGTTTTAAGGCTTTAAACCAGCTTAACTTTAGTATGGATGTGGGTGAATTACGAGTAGTAATTGGCCCCAATGGTGCGGGAAAGACAACGTTTCTGGATGTGATTACGGGGAAAGTGCAACCAACTATTGGGCGAGTTTTATTTAAAGGAAGAAACCTGCGTTTTTTACCTGAATATAAAATTGCGCGATTGGGAATTGGGCGCAAGTTCCAAACACCTCGAATTTACTTAAATTTAACGCCCCGTGAAAATTTAGAAATTACCATTAACAAAAAGAAAAATGTCTTTTCTACTTTGTTTGAACATTCTAATGCTGTGGAAAAGAATAATATTAAAGGATTGTTAGAAACCATCGGTTTAACTGCAAAAGCTGATATTAGCGCAGGTTTACTTTCTCACGGAGAAAAGCAACGTTTAGAAATTGGGATGTTAGTAGCACAGTCACCTGATTTATTACTCGTTGATGAACCAGTTGCTGGTTTAACAGATGAAGAAACCTATAACATTGGTGAATTACTTTTAGCATTAGCACAAAGTCATTCAATTTTAGTAATTGAACATGATATGGAATTTGTGCGTCAAATTGCTAAGAAAGTAACAGTACTACATGAAGGTTCGGTGCTGTGCGAAGGGAATTTTGAGGAAGTGCAAAATGACTCACGTGTGATTGAGGTGTATTTAGGAAAACAGGAAGAATGAAAAACGCGGTTCAGTTCAGGCAAGAGACGGCGATTTATCGCATCTTTGTGATTTATAATTTTCATCAAAAAGTCTTAACCGAACGGTATTGAAAACGCGATAACTTCATTAAGCTGCGCTAATGTACTTTCTATTTACTTGGTAATTCTGGTCGATTTGCGCTATTAAACACCTGCTCTACTGTTAGCACCCAGTCAACAATTACCACTGGTTCTATGCAAGTAGCACCTGTAAATACCTTATCCTCATACTGTTTCTCCACCCACTGGCAAATCGTAATTTGTTGCATCTGTGGGTCAACAATCCAATACTCTAATATTTCCCTATGTTAAATATCAAATTACCTCGTTTTTTATGCAGGTGTCCCATTTTTATCTGATGCTTGCTCTGCAATATTTTTTAAGCGGCTCGATCTCATTTTGCGAAGGCGAACGCTATTGCGAACACCTCCCGCCATTTCATATTCAGCGCTGTCTTTGCCGTACTTGATAGCAACCACCATTAACAGTTTCTCAGAAAGCTGACTCAAGTTTTTTTCCATCTCTTCAACTTCAGTTAAAGAAGAGTCAACTATAGCCAGAGCGCTATTATGAACATCAATTTTGTTACGTAACTGTTCGATTGACTCAATCAGTTTTTCTAAAGTATAATCTTCTTCAAATTTAATGCTGGGAACAATCGATTTCATCCCAGATGCTCTTAACTCAGCTTTTTCTAAAACGCGGGATGTACGTTTTTGACGAGACATAAATTTGCTCTTTTAAGATACTTCTAGAGCTAGTTTGCCTCAATTAAACGCGATTCCGGTTCAGCATAAATCGCAATTTTCGATCGTAAAATTTTTAACTGATGCCAGTAATATCTCGGTATATAATTAGACAAAACCAATAGGCAAAAGGTATAAAACACGAGAGTAGTCGCTACAGGGTTGGGAGTAACCGCTACAGACTAGGGAGTAGTCGCTACAGACTAGGGAGTAGTCGCTACAGACTAGGGAGTAGTCGTTACAGACTTGGGAGTAATTGCTACAGACTTGGGAGTAATTGCTACAGACTTGGGAGTAATTGCTACAGACTTGGGAGTAGTTGCTACAGACTTGGGAGTAGTTGCTACAGACTTGAGAGAAGTGGCTTTAGTATTCTAATAAAGCTTACTGGTATATCTCTTATCTTGCAGCACAATCCAGGGGCAGCGATGGTAAAGTCAAATATATCTGGAGGTGGTAACTATGACTCAAACCCTACCCAAGTTAGTAACCTTTGAACAATTTATCGAGTGGTACCCCTCAAACGGGGAGCGATATGAACTACATAAAGGAGTCATTGTAGAAATGCCACCCCCAACTGGTGAACACGAAAATGTTGTTGGATTTTTGGCGGCACAGATAACCCTCCAGTTCTTGCAAATGGGGCTTCCGTTTCGTATCCCCAAAACTGCCTTTGTCAAAATTCAGAGTAATAACTCAACCTATTCTCCTGACATTTTGCTATTAAATCATGCCAATCTTGTGAATGAACCTCTGTGGAGTAAGCAATCGACCGTTATTCAAGCTGCATCTATCCCATTAGCTGTTGAAATTGTTAGCACTAACTGGCGAGACGACTACTATGACAAGTTCAGGGATTATGAAGAGATGGGGATTCCTGAGTATTGGATTGTAGACTATGCTGCGATCGGTGGCAAAAGATTTACTGGTAATCCTAAACAAAAAACCATTACAATTTGCGAATTAGTTGACGGAGATTATCAAATGACTGTGTTTAGAGGAAATAATTTTATTGCATCGCCTTTATTCCCCCAACTCAACTTGACAGCACAACAAATTTTTGATTCTGCTTTGTAAGTTTCGGTTTGAATAAAAACTGAATTTTATTATGCTAAAAATCTCTAACCTCAACGTTTACTACGGCGAAAGCCACATTCTCCGCAATGTAGATTTAAGCGTACCATCTGGACAAATGGTTTGCCTAATTGGACGCAATGGTGTGGGTAAAACAACCCTGCTCAAAAGCATCATGGGTTTACTCAAACCCCGCAGTGGCACAATTAACTTAGCTGAAGAATTAATCAACTCCAAATCCCCAGACCAAAGAGCAAAATTGGGGATTGGTTATGTCCCGCAAGGAAGAGAAATTATCCCCCGATTAACAGTCAAAGAAAATCTGCTGCTGGGGTTGGAAGCCAAACGCAAACCAGTAAAAAAAGCGGAAATTCCAGAAGAAGTTTTTAGCTTATTCCCGGTGTTAAAAACCATGCTTTCGCGGATGGGTGGTGATTTGAGTGGGGGACAGCAGCAACAATTAGCGATCGCACGTGCTTTAATGGGAGAACCTCAATTACTCGTCTTGGATGAACCTACTGAAGGTATTCAACCCTCAATCATCCTCGAAATTGAAGCCGCAGTCCGTCGCATCGTCGAAACCACAGGCATTTCGGTTTTATTAGTAGAGCAACATTTACACTTTGTCCGTCAAGCTGATTATTATTACGCTATGCAAAAAGGTGGTATTGTCGCCTCCGGTTCCACAGCCGAACTTAGCCAAGATGTGATTCAACGCTTCTTAGCTGTTTAATTTGGGAGATGTCTATATCAATTGTGTCAGAAGCAATCAAGTCTGTTGCTTCTTGTAAAAGCTCATGCTGTTCCTTTTGAATTGCTTCTAAGCGATGAGAAATTTCTACTAATCGTTGTTTTTTATTTGGTTGAAAATTTTCAGGTAACAAAGGTGGCAGATTATCAGTTGTTTTAGTAGCCGTAAATTGTTGAACAGCAAAACTGCCGACTTTAGTTAAGGATAAAAAACTAACTTTAATCAAAGCCTGAAGCAATTTTAACGGAACTTGGAGTACTGACCAACTAGCTGTTTCAATCAAGCGGACAATTGCTTTGATAATGCTCCAGACCAAAGCAAGTGCAAACAGGAAAATGACTATACTGATAATTGGGTGATTAGTCGCCCAACCTAGTACTTGAACTAATCGAAAAAATATCGGGTGTTGTGTCAGCCAATCACTTGCAGAGGACGCGATCGCACCTTTTACTGCTCCCGATGTTGTACTCTTAAATTGCTCCGCTGTTTGCCAAGTTTCCTCTAGACTTGTGGTAACTGTATCAATTGCTTTATCAGTTGTTGTATTCAAAGACTCCCTAACTTGTTGTGCTGAGTTACTTAGAGAGTTAACGCTTCCGCCCACAAAATCTTTCACATTTTGTAAGCGTTGCAAAACTCCGTTAGGCAAGTTTATGTCTATTTGAGATGCCATAAAACATTTCACCGAGGTTGGAATCTAACCTGCAACCCATCTTTAGGGCGATTAGTGGGAATAGCAACTACTTCTAAACTTTGATTGGGTAATATCTCCCAATGATAACTACGTAGAAGATGAGCAGCAACTATCTTCATTTCCATTTTGGCAAAAGCTATGCCAATACAAATGCGTGGGCCACCGCCAAAACCAACTAAACTAAAAGGATATTTTTTGTGTTCTTGCCGTTGAGGACTAAAACGGTCTGGGTCAAAGAGTTCTGGCTCAGAATATATTTCTTCAATTTGGTGAGTAACTCCAATTGAGTAGTATAACTGCCAACCAGTAGGTACGTAGTAACCATTCAATTCAAAGTCTTTAATCACACCACGAAACCCACCGCCGACAGGTTGATGCAATCTTTCAACTTCCCACAAAACCTGCTCTAAATAGGTCATTTTCCCCAGTTGTTCTAAATCTAAATCACCTTTACTTGCAAGTTGCAATTGTTCAACTCTTGCTTTTTCAAGTACTTCTGGATGACGGGCTAACTCTGTACATAACCAAGTCAGCATCGAAGTAGTAGTTTCATGTCCAGCGAAGAGTAACAGCACCGCTTGGGCAATGATTTCTTTTTCACTTAGGCTGTTACCGTCTTCATCCTTAGCTTTGATTAACAGGCTGATGGTATCTTGAGTTGGGTTTTGCTGACGTTCTCTGACAACTTGAGTGAGATGCTCTAAAATTTCATTACGTGCGGCTATAGCTTTACCAAATGTAGTAAATGGTAATGGCAACGGATTAATAGCAAACAGCCCATTCGTTAAGGTTGTAAATAACTGACTAAGGCGTACACATTCCGGCCCAGGACGCGTACCCAACAATAATTGACTGGCAATATCAAATGTCAGCTGTTTAAACTCTTGGAACCAAGTAAACTCCTGTTTTTTCTCCCACTTTTGGAGATAGCCGCGCGTAATATCTTCCATTGTGGAGAAATAATTCGCCAATGCTGGGCCATGTAATGCCGGCATCATCAAGCGGCGGTTTCTGCGGTGTTCCTCTCCATCTTGCAGAAAAAGTGATTCACCGAGTAATGTCTTGAAATTATCAGGCCATCCCTCGCGCCAAGAAAAATTCTCGATATGGCTTGACAAAACGAACTCTAATGCCTCCCGTCCTGCCATTACCACAGTCGGTCTGCCAAGAAGATGGGTTTTGAAGATGGGCCCATACTGGCGATAGCGCTTTTTGGCAAAATCGCGGTCGAAAACGAAGGAGAGTGTTTCACCTAAGACAGGCAAACCAAAGCTTCCAGGAGGAATTTGATTAGTTTTCATATCTCTCTAACTCGAAGCACTAGTATAAAACCGCAACGCAAACCGCCAAAACCAAGTAGAAACAAAAAACAGCACTACTGCTAATATTGCTGCACCTATCAACCAGCTAATTTCACTCCGACCCAACAGCGCTTGGGCTGGTACAGTGGTTAAAAAAGCTACTGGCATCACAAAGGTGAAGAAAAAACGGTAAGCAGTGGGATATGCTGCAATGGGATATCGTCCAGCTTCCAATAAACCACGCAACACTTCAGTAACGTTGTATATTTTGACAAACCAGATACTCATTGAACCCAGCATAAACCACAGGCTGTATAAAATCACAAAGCTGAATAATAATGGCAGCACACCAAGTAGATAGCCGTTTATCCCTACACCAAGGCGTTTACCTGCATAGCCAATGATAATACTACCAAAAATTAGATCCGGCAGTCCCCAAGGGGAAAGGGTATGAGTCGAAAGCCAAAACTGGCTGCGGATAGGTTTTAATAATATAAAGTCCAAAGTGCCTTCTTGAACATGACGGACAATGCGGTTCAAGTTAGACGCTAGAAAAGTCGCAGAAAATCCTTGTAGTAAAGTAAAAATTCCTAAAACGACTAAAGCTGCTTCCCATGACCAGCCACTAAAAGTATAACCAGTGCGGTAAAACAAGAATAATCCAAAGAGGCTACCCGCAAGATTTCCCAAGCTGGTGAGGGTAGCGACGAAAAAATTAACCCGATACTCTAACTCAGATGCGATCGCAGCACCCCAAAATAGTCTTAGTACTTTCAAATATCTTTGCATCTTGCACCTCTAACCCAAAATGTGCCATCTGTCACTAAAATTTCCAAGATTACACAAGAACTTTACGTAAATTTAATATTACTTTTTATTCAGCAAAATTGCTAAACGTTAAGATGTTGTGGATCTATTGTTGAAAACTAAAAAATTCTAATGCATTTAAATTTACCAGACCTAATTACAAAAATTGGCTACTTTGGGGTATGGGCAATTATCTTTGCTGAATCTGGCTTGCTAATTGGTTTTTTTCTGCCAGGAGATAGTTTGCTATTTACTGCTGGATTCCTCGCATCTCTTCCAAAATCAGGGTTTAACATTTGGGTTCTGATTTTTGGTGCTTTTGTTTGTGCAGTCCTTGGTGATAATGTTGGCTACGCTACAGGACATAAATTTGGCAGAAAATTATTTCAGAAAGAAGATTCATGGTTGTTTCATAAAAAACACTTGGTAAAAACCCAGGATTTTTATGAAAAACATGGCAAAAAGACACTAGTTTTGGCCAGGTTTACACCGATAATTCGCACTTTTGCGCCGATTGTGGCTGGACTTGGTGCGATGCATTACCGAACATTTATGTCTTACAACTTAATTGGTGGCTTTCTTTGGACATTTGGCATTACCCTGTTAGGATTTTTCTTAGGAAAATCTCTGCCACCTGAACAAGTAGATAAATATTTATTACCAATTATTGGATTAATTATAGTTATTTCTTTAGTACCATCAATGATTCATGTAATACAAGAAAATAGAGCAAATAAAAGTTAAAATATTTTTCGTAATTTATGGAGATTGGAATGAGTTAATTTTGAATTTGGAACGAAGCGAGATGAATTACTTAAATATTAATCTCTATCTATTAATAGAAAATCTTCTCTTTTTTGCAATTGCCACACTTTTTATTGTGGTTGTGAACTGGGGGTGGAAACACACAAAGCCCTATACTCTACCTTTGCCATTTCCCGGTTGGTATAAAATCTGGTTTGGCTCAGTGCAACTGCTAGGAGGATTGCTGCCCTTAGTAGTGATGCTATTGTGGGGTGTATGGTGGGGCGATCGCACTGTGTTGACTGTGCTTGGTTGGTATTTTATTATCTTAGGGTTGCAAATTATCTCTGAGATAGTAACACTCAGGCAGTTGCAAAATGTAGTGTGGGTAATGGTTCCTTATATATACTTGCCTTACCGCTTCTGGCAGCTATATGAAGGTTTAACACTTTTGGATTCTAAAAGTGAGTTGGTATGGGTACGATATTTATTGATTTTTGAATTGGTGTTGTGGATTGTTAACTACGTTATAGATGTGTCTCAATTGCCACGGCTGTTTCGCTGGGAAGTAGAATCAAACTCTGACCTTAGTTAGGGATTAATCGCAGAATTAGCCATTTTTATCAAAGAAGTGCGATCGCCTGCTTTTAACCCAACAACATATTGCACACCCTGTTGTCTCCAAGTCAAGGTAGCATCTGAGCAATTAGCACCACAAGTGAAATCTACAAAATAGCCAGTAATACCCTTAGCTAAGGATACAGCTTTACCATTCAGGCGTGGGGTTTTGCGGGTTACTGCTTCAGCAGAAATCACACCCAGACGACAAGCAGTTCCACCACTACAATCAGGACTGAAACCGAGTAAAATCTCGTAGTTTTTTTGTGTAGCAGCTTCTATAATTGCGTAAATTCGATTTTCCCCATCTGATTCAGGAATAAACTTTGGCAACAGAATCCGAATCTGAGTCTTTTGCTTTAATTTAGGCAAAATAGATTTAAAAACTGAGTGTACCTGGGTTTTACCCTGGCTTTGCGCTATTAGTTGGGACTGGTTATTTATAGTAGCTATAGCTGATTTGTGAAAGCTGCTAACGCTGACTAATACAAATACGCCACATACAACACTGATATAGCTGATGCTTGAAATCATCTTTGAAAACCTATTTCGTCTAAAAAAGGAGTTAGGAATAAATACAGCAGATTGCAAGTAAGTGATAACAATTTAATGTGAAGTTGCACATATCTTGATCCCCTTAAATCCCCCTTTTTAAGGGGGACTTTGGTAGATGTTTTTCTGGTTCCCCCCTTATTAAGGGGGGCTAGGGGGGATCGAATTCTATGCAGCTTCATAAAAAATTGGTATGAGGTACAAAATGCAGCACTCAAAATTCGGATATAAAGAGTTTCTACCTTCTGCCTCAAAACCCTTACTTTTGTACTTCATGTAAAGAAAAACTGCTGTAATTCCTAACTCCTCAGTTATAACTCTTAACTCCTAAGTCGTAACTTTTTACACCGCACAACTCAACTCGCCGGCTTTTTGGCTAAAGCGGTGATTCTCCCGATAATCTACGGGACAATCTATCACGGCGGGTACATCTTGAGCGAGGGCTTCTTTCAGAGTGGGAATCAAATCTAAAGCTGATTCAACTCGGTAGCCTTTTAAACCCATGCTTTCAGCGTATTTCACAAAATCAGGATTGCTAAAATGCACAAAAGATGAGTTTCCTTTGCCAAATTGATTTTCTTGCTTCCACTCAATTAACCCATAGCCACCATCATTGAAAATTATGGTGACAAAAGGTGTACCTACGCGTAAGGCTGTTTCTAATTCTTGAGAATTCATCATGAAGCCGCCATCACCTGTTACAGCAACGACTTTGCGCTTAGGATGAACGAGTTTTGCTGCTAAAGCGCCAGGAATGGCAATACCCATAGCCGCAAAACCATTGGAAATAATACAAGTATTGGGACTATGGCAATGATAATGACGGGCCATCCACATCTTATGTGCGCCAACATCAGAGATAACGATATCATCTGGGCCCATCACTTGCCGTAAATCATAAATTAATTTTTGCGGCTTAATTGGAAATCCGTCATCATGGGCATACTGTTCATAATCAGCCCGAATATCTGACCTTAAGCTGATAGCAAAAGGATCGGGTTTACCTTGTCTGTCTGCTAATTTTAAAATTTCATAGAGGGAATCTGAAATATCTCCCACGACTTCGGCGTTAGGAATATAACTACTATCAATTTCCGCCGGACTTACCCCAATATGCACAATCGGAATTTCACCATTCCGATTCCATTTTTTGGGAGAAAACTCAATCAAATCATAGCCGATCGCAATTACTAAATCTGTGTTATCAAAACCGCAGGTAATGAAGTCTCTTTGCTGTAATCCGACTGACCACAAAGCCAATTGATGTGTGTAGGGAATCACACCTTTACCCATGAAAGTATTGGCAACAGGTATATTCAGCAATGTGGCAAATTGGGTTACGGCATCACTTGCTTGAGCGCGAATTGCTCCATTTCCGACTAAGATTAATGGGTTAACTGCTTGGCAAATTGCGGCTGCTGCTGCCCGAATGCTAGCAAAAGATGCATAAGTTTTTTCGCTATTATCCTTACGCAAAGGTTTGCCTTCGACGGGCATGGCGGCAATATTTTCTGGTAAATCGATGTGAACTGCACCGGGTTTTTCAGATTGCGATCGCTTAAATGCTTTCCGCACGACTTCTGGTGTAATACTCGGTCGTACAATCTGCTTATTCCACTTGGTAACAGGTGCAAACATTGCCACCAAATCTAAATATTGATGGGATTCAATGTGCATTCTATCTGTTCCCACTTGACCAGTAATTGCCACTAAAGGCGCACCATCAAGGTTAGCATCTGCTACCCCAGTCATCAAATTGGTTGCCCCTGGACCAAGAGTAGAAAGACATACCCCAGCTTTTCCTGTTAAGCGTCCGTAGACATCGGCCATGAATGCTGCACCTTGTTCATGACGAGTTGTAATAAATTTAATCGAAGAATGTTTTAGCGCTTCCAAAACGTGCAGGTTTTCTTCGCCAGGGAGTCCAAAAATATATTGCACTCCTTCATTTTCTAAGCACTGCACCAATAATTCTGCTGTATTCATTTTATTTCCCGACAACTCTATTAACGAATAAGACTTTTGTTCTTTGTCATTAGTCATTAGTCATTTGTCCTTTGACCAATGACTAATGACTAATGACTAATCAGTTAACCCACACGGTTTTCACATTGACAAACTCATGTATACCTTGGATACTCAATTCTCTGCCATATCCAGAACGCTTAGTACCACCAAAAGGCAACCGAGGATCGGATTTGACCATACTGTTGATAAATACGGCACCTGCTTCTATTTCTGCAACTAAGCGATCGCATTCTTGGTCATTCGTTGTCCAAGCGCTTGCACCTAATCCAAAGGGACTGTCATTAGCGAGTTTAATGGCAGCATCGATATCAGGAACCCGGAATAACAAGGCTACTGGGCCAAAGAATTCTTCTTTTGCAATTGGTGTGTCAGGCGGGATATCTATGATAATCGTTGGCGGATAAAAGTTCCCTGGACGATCTGATAAAGGATGTCCGCCGGTGAGGACTTTTCCACCACTTTTGGTAGCAGCTTGCACTTGTTGATCTAAATCCTGGAGAATACCAGGTGTTGCCAGTGGGCCTAAATCGGTATCCGGTTCCATAGGATCGCCTACTTTTAGCGCCTCGAATTTTTCTAAAAGCAATTTTTCAAATTGATCTGCGATCGCTTCTGCGACAATAAAACGTTTCGCTGCAATACATGATTGCCCGTTATTCAACATCCGTGCTGTAGTAGCTGTGACAACTGCTGTCTCTAAGTCAGCACTTTCTAACACAATAAATGGATCGCTTCCTCCCAATTCCAAAACTGTTTTTTTGATTTGTTTGCCGGCGGCGACAGCGAGGGATATGCCTGCTGGTTCGCTTCCTGTCAAGGTGGCAGCTTTTACGCGGTCATCAGCCATTAAATCGGCGACTTTGGCAGCGCCTATTAATAGAGTTTGAAACGCACCTTCAGGAAAACCCGCACGTCGGATAATATCTTCAATTGCCAAGGCGCACTGCGGCACGTTGGAAGCGTGTTTGAGTAAACCGACATTTCCCGCCATTAGTGCTGGTGCAGCAAAGCGGAACACTTGCCAAAAGGGGAAATTCCACGGCATCACCGCGAGAATTGCACCCATTGGTTGATAACGTACAAAACTCTGGCTGGCATCAGTTTTTACACTGACATCAGCTAAAAAACTAGGGGCATGTTCGGCATAGTAGCGACAGACGACGGCGCATTTTTCGACTTCTGCGATCGCAGCTTTAAATGGCTTACCCATTTCTAGAGTCATTAACTTAGCAAATTCTGCTTTGTCTTGCTCTAAAATATCAGCAGCCTTTTCTAGCCATTGCGATCGTTCAGAAAAATCAGTCTGACGATACTTTTCAAAAGTCTGATTTGCCAAATCGAGTTTAGCAACAATTTCTGTATCATTGAGCGCCTCAAAAGTTTTGAGCGTCTCCCCAGTGGCGGGATTGATGGTAGCGATCGCCATTACCTGACCTCCCGTTAAAAAATAGCTTCAGGTAGGCTTCCTAGTGTTACACAGATCAATTCTGGAAGCTACACCCAAATTTTAGTCTTTTAAGCAAAAATTAGTCGCTTAATATTACAATTTTGCAATTATTTTTGAAACAAAATATACAACTAAACTATGTATTTATGTTGATAAATTTGTCATTCCAATACACCATGCCCATATCCATCACCAATACAACTCTTAGAGAGGCTGTGCCCTAAGCGTAGCTATGCCGCAGGCTTTACGACTATGCTCAGTACAAGTGACTAATGACTAATAGCCAACAATTGTTGGCACTTGCTGCAAATTTGTCTGATAAACCTTAACTAATCGATCAATACCTTTGAAACGATAGTCTCCCATTTCTTGGAAGTCTTCAGGCAGTGAAAGCATTTTATGAGTAGCTTCACTAATCACGCATTCACTAGGGGGACAAACTGCTTCCATCCGAGCAGCAAGATTAATCGTCGCGCCTAATGCCGTATAATCTACCCTTTGGGAACTACCGACATCTCCCACAACAGCCTTACCGCTATTGATCGCAATCCGTAATTGCAGGGGTTCGTGCCAAAAACCATTGGCATTTAAATGTTCGAGACGAGTGAGCATTCCTTTGGCAGCAGTAACAGCGCGATTGGCGTGATCTGCTTGCGGTTCTGGAGCGCCAAAAAATGCCATAATACAATCGCCAATATATTTATCTAAAGTGCCGCCGCAAGTAAACACTTCTTTTAGCATTTCTTCAAATAAATTATTTAATAGTTGAGCGATCGCAGTTGGTGTTAACCGTTCAGAAATTGCTGTAAAACCTACTAAATCTGCAAATAAGATACTGATTTCGCTCTCGGCTGGTGCTAAACGGCCACCCGGTAATCCGCCTACAGAAATCAACTGCTGCACAACTGCTGGAGAATGATAGCGTTCTAATCGGTGACGAATCATCTCTTCAGTTTTGAGTTTCTCTACCAATAGCCAACGCTGCACACTCGAAGCTACAAGGTTTGCTAAAGCCGAAAAAAAGCTGAGTTCTTCCTCGCCTTCATTTGCCCAATGGTAAGAAGAAAGATTGGCATCGGCATAGAGTACGCCTACAACTTTATTTTCATCCCATAAAGGCACTGCCATCGCGCTACGAATGCCTTTGACTAAAATACTCTGTTCACTAGCAAACCTTTCATCTTGATGGGTATCGGCGGTTTGAATCACAACTTTTTCGTCAAATACCTTTTGACAGATACTCCGACTGATCCAACTTCCATCTGAGGGTAGATGTTTTTGTTGGGAAATATTTCTTGTAGCAGCGTTCACTAACTCTAATTGACCGCAACCATTAACATCAATTAATAGTGCCAAGCGATCGATACTATCAAGGTAACGGAAAACTACTTGCTGCACTTGAGAAAAAATTTCTTCTATAGATGCCGCTGCACAGAGATTTTTCGCTATGTCCACTAAGTCTTTGAGACGGGCAATGGTTTTATCCTTATTGCTGATATTGCCATCTTTACTATCAGCTGCAATCCATTGCTGTTGTAATTGTTCGACATTGTGCAGAATTGTTCTCTGCTCATTATTTTCCGAACTTGCCTGATACTCAGGTATCGATTGACGAACAGCGCTTGTGAGCATTATTACCAGGCTAACATTGCCCAACCAAACGATATCACCATGATGCAACTCTTGGGGACAGTTAATCAGATATTTATTGACTTGCGTCCCGTTTTTGCTGCCCAGATCCTCAATAGTCCACACACCGTCTGCTGTTTTCACCAGGCGAGCATGGTTGCGGGAGACTCCAGCAAAAGGTAAGTACAAGTTACATTCCGGCAAACGACCAATTGTGAATATACCTTGATCGACTGCGATCGTTGTCTCCGTATCTCCCTCTTTTAGGCGTAGCGTGAGTTCAGTCATGAGTGTGATCCATCAAAGCTAGAGGTGCAAGCAACTCTCAGGTAAGTTCTACCCTATAGGTTAACCTTCGCCTTTTCTTTATGACACTGTTAACTGCATTCCGACAACTGTATGTGAGAGATATTACATTGAATTAGGCTATTTTGCTGGAGGTTTGTAGGACTTCCGCAAAATATCTGTCAAACTCTCGTTTCTCCGTGTCGTGCTAGTTGCTACAACGCAGAGGCTAGCGTCAAAAGGATTTCCCCTATGAGCGATTGATTTTATTGGGCGGTAATTCTAAACTAATGTGCTTCTCCCCTAGCTAGACAGTACTTTCAGGCTTGGGTTTCAATCATACTACTCAATCGCTACTCAAAAGCACCATCTTTAACCACATTTTTCGCGATCGCAAGCAACCATCGCCCTAATCAAATGCTACTCATTCATTAGTGCCCATGTGGACTAAATATAATGTGACGAAAAGGGAATTTCGCAATGCCGCACCTCAATCCTCTACACAAGAGTCTAGCAAGAGTCATTGTTTTACCCCTAAGAGACTGTCATGCCCAAACGCAAACACATATCTGCAATTGTACTTATCTTAATTTTAAGTTTGGTGTTTGTATGGTTTTTGGAAACTTTTGGTGATGATGAAAGGTGGACTTACACTAAACGCTGTAGGGACAATTTATGAATTGCCCATACCTGAAAATCAGAGTTTTGGCTATTGTTTGCGTAAATCCTCATCAAGTAGTCGATGAAATTTTAGAAAGCATTGATCCAATGAATTCACCTTTCACGCATCCGCTAATTGATGAAGTGACATTAACGACTGTTATCCGTCGTATACTCGACAGTAAAATCGCCACTCTGGGCGAATGGCACGCCGAAGCGATCGCTCACCATATTATTAATAACGTTACAGCCGGTTTGCAGCGCATTACTGGTATTGCTAACAATGGCAGCGAAGAATTATCTTGGTCGGTAATTCTAAAGATTTTGCACCTACAACCAGAAAATGCTGGCTCTATTTTCAATTCCTCTCAAGACCCCACACACTGGAATTACTGGCAGCGTGAGGCGTTGATATATACATCAGGAATGCTCGATAATCTGACTAACGACTTAGTAGCCCCCCGTTGTTTCGCGGTTACAGAACCGTCTCCTAATGTCGTCTGGCTGTGGCTGGAGGATATTCAGGGTAGTCCTGGCAGCACTTGGACTATGGAGCGCTTTGGTGTAGCGGCTCGTCACCTTGGCTATTTACAAGGAAGCTATGTAATGGCGCAATCATTGCCTTCTGAGCCTTGGCTAAGTCGTGACTGGCATCGAGCATGGGTATCTAATATCGATAGTACAGCTTTAGAAGCGTTGCAAGAACCCACTGTATGGCAGCACCCACTAATAAAAGAGATATTTTCCCCAGATATCGGCGATCGCGTGATGGACTTGTGGAGCGATCGCCATATCCTTCTCGACGCTGTGGACAAAGCACCCCATACACTCTGCCACTTTGATATTACGCCTAACAACTTGTTTTCTCGACGTAACGCAGATGGCAATGACCAGACTGTTCTCATCGATTGGTCTTTTGTTGGCTATGGTGTCTTGGGAGAAGACATCATAAATTTGGTGCTGGACAGCGTTTTCTTATTGTTCGTCGATGGTTCATCACTGATACCCTTGGAAAAACTTGTACTTGAGGGTTACTTAACGGGGTTGCGTTCTGCTGGGTGGAATGGGGATGAACGTTTTGTGCGCTTTACTTATGCTGCTTTAGCGGCACTTCATTTTGGTCTAATCGCAGGGAGGCTGTTAAAGCTAGTGCAAAATGAATCTCGTCGCAGTTGGCTAGAGCAACGCTTTGGGCGAACTTTTGACGAGATTATCACATCAAGAGCGATCGCTATTACTCATGGATTAAAACTGGCAGACGAAGCCAGATTATTGCTTCCTTCGCTTTTTGTAATTAATTGATTTTAATTTCCTTTCTCAATAATTCTGGAATCTGAGAAGGGCGTTCAGCTACTGGAACTTCTGCTTCTTTTAAAGCGGCTAATTTACTTTGGGCTGTCCCAAAGTTAGGATCGCGTCCGATAACCGTTGCTAAAGTCCCAGTTTGCCGCCAACTTTTTCCTGGTGGCGCTTGTCTACCTGCAATGTAGGCAATTACTGGTTTATCAATTGCCTCAGCAATATACCGAGCTGCTGCTTCTTCACTACCACCACCTGGTTGACCGACTAAAACGATCGCCTCTGTAGTTTCATCCTCATCTAGAATTTGCAACCATTGGAGAAAGGAGGAACCAACGATCGCATCACTACCAATACTGACACTAATCGACTGTCCCAAACCTGCTTTTGTTAATTCGTAAGCAACTTCGTAGGTGAGAGTGCTGCTACGACTAACGATTCCCACTGCCCCAGGAGTATAAAACTCACTAGGTTGAGTGCCTAAAAGAATTTTTCCCGGCACAATGATCCCCGGACTGTTAGGCCCGATTACCAAAGTTTCACATGCTTCGGCTTTGCGGAGTAATTGCACCATATCCAAAGGTGGCACGCCAGCAGTGATAATAATGATCTGGCT
This sequence comes from Nostoc sp. UIC 10630, assembly GCF_010747425.1. Taxonomy (NCBI): domain Bacteria; kingdom Bacillati; phylum Cyanobacteriota; class Cyanophyceae; order Nostocales; family Nostocaceae; genus Nostoc; species Nostoc sp. UIC 10630. The sequence goes on along the minus strand of NZ_JAAGOG010000047.1, from coordinate 2,655 downwards.
AATATGAGATGCGATCGCTTCTAATGCAGCATCTAGCACGTCGTAAGGATCTACACAGATAATTGTTGTGTCAATTACCCCAAATTGTTCTATTACCTCCTCTACTAAGTCAAATACTGGCAGTCCATGCAGTTCCTGTCCGCCACATCCCGGATTGACACCTGCTACCAAATTCGTACCATAAGCTTGCATTTGAGCAACATGAGTGCCTGATATAAATTCACAAAAGCCTTGAATTAATACTTTACTTTCTGGCGTTAGGTTCATAAAAAATTACCGTAAGTTTGACAACCCAGTGAGTTAAGCCACTAAGTAAGGGAGCAGGGGGAGAATAACTAATGCCCAATTCCCAATGCCCAATTCCCAATTCTCAATTCCCAACAATATATTTACGTGGTAAAAATTAATAATGTTTGATTTGGAACAAAATCATAGTCACTACTTTTTATTAGCAGTTGGTTTAGCAAGACGGACTGCTGCCGCTACAGCCTCATCTAAATTTTCTACCACAAGTAGCGCATCGCTGTGGGTTTTTAGTGTTGCTAGATATTTTCTAGCAGCATTAAATTCAGAACCAGCAAGACGGATAACTAAGGGTGTAAAATTCTGTACTTGACGACTTTTACTACCATTAGAACGTACAACTTGTGATTCAAGTTCGCTGTTGTCTTGCTGTACAACTCTGGCTATAACTTCAACCACTTCCTCTGTTTGAGGAATGCTACCCAGAAAGTTTATTAGTATTACTTGAATGCTTTTGTCAGCTTCCAGGATTTTCAGACCTGTCTCTAGGCGATCGCGGAAGGTAGTTGGTGTCGTATCTGTGAGGAAAGCATGACGTAGATTTAAACAAACACCTGGATTGCCACCAGCATTGGCGACTAAATCCAAAGTTGCCATTACTGAACCAGTCCCATTACCTAAAATACCGATTTTACCGTGCATTTTTACGCCATCCCAGTCACCTAAAATACCATTAATTTCAGTACTGGTATGACGGCTGATAATTTTTGCAGCCATCTCAGCCAGGTCTGGATGACGCTTGATTGCCCGTTCATTGATCCTGACTTTACCATTGAGAGCCATAACTTGACCATTAGCACTGACTGCCAAGGGATTTATTTCGACTAAATCCAGGTCTTTTTGCACAAATAAATGGTACATCTTCTCCAAAACGCTGCTTACCGACTGCATCAGCGTCCCTTGTAAACCCATTTTCAAAGCTAGTCTTCGGGCATAAAATGGCGAAAATTCCTGTTCCACGACAACATGGTGCATTTTTTCCCCAGCAGATTCCCAATCGATGTCTGCTTCTTTACAACCTAAAAGTACTGGTCGGCAGACAGCAGTATCTAAAACTACCGCTAGATAAAATTCTTGGTTCGCGTCGTATTGGGATTCTGCCAGCACCACTTCTGGCAATTCGCCCCATATTGGTAGACTAAAAATATTTTGAGCAGCTGCGATCGCATCAATTGTCGTTTCGGCAAACCTGACTCCACCCGCTTTTGCCCGCTCTGCTCCATGTACTTGAGATTTCAGTACAATCGGAAAGCGAATTTTTAAACGTTTCAAATCTGTAGGATGGTCAATCCGTTGGGAGGGCAAGACCGGAATGCCTATCTTCCCAAACCATTCTTTAACTTGATACTCTAATAAATCCATTGATACACCTTGTATTGACACTTTCCAAGCTTTTAGTGAATGCTGTTTTAATATTTTGCAGCACTTTTATTTAAAAATTAAGCTTTTGGCAGCTATAAAAATTTCTTTTTCACGTATCAATTTTATCGAACCCAGCAAATGAGGCACATTAATTTTGATAGCTAACCTGTTTGTGCTAGAGCCACAACATGTAATTAATTTCCTCAGTAAGTTTCCCAGCATAGAAGATAACTAGCATTTCTGTCAAAACCCTCTGACCTAGAACTGTTTCCTTAACCTTTGGATAAAATTTTCACAACTGCTCTGCAATGAAAATTGTACAGAGTAGTAGCTACTTTAAATTTAACTGTCGCAAAATAATGCAGTGAAAACACTCAAAAATCCTATTATTCCCATTTTTTATTTGTAATTTATATCTGAAGACAGATCATTTAATTTTGCATCTAGTAGCGTGAAAATGTAGCGCCGCGAACAATAATTGCTTTTTTTAATTTTTGGTGAAAAGTCAGAATTTGTGTTAGAAAGTTGGTCGTTCAGATTTTCAGGCTGTGGTTGGTTAAACTGTGCATTTGCATTCAACAAAACTAAAAAGTTCATTTCATCCTCTTAAAAATAATCAAAACAATATAGAAGTTAAGCGGGAAAGCTCTATGAAAGTAGCAGTCCAGCACGAAGATTTACAGCTTTTAGCCAAGACTTTGCAGGAACAATTGCTTGTAGAAGTCTCATCGGCTGAAGTCTTCGAGGTTAAGTGTGCCGTCAATAAAGACGGGTTAATGATTTTAACGCAACATGAATCAGATGTAATAGCTGACGCTCAGATAATCTTTGCAGTCATCGAGGAAGTACTTCAGTCTCTAGCACCCCACAGAGAGCAGCGAGTGCAATGTTTCCTCAGAGTTTCTGGTGAACAACTCCCTTATGCCAAATGTTTTCTACCCCTGAAGCAGACGAGGGGATGGGGAGATGAGGAAGTAGGGGGAGCAGGGG
>NZ_JAAGOG010000451.1:0-1115 GCF_010747425.1 Nostoc sp. UIC 10630 | reverse complement strand
ACGTGAGTTCGACGATTAGAAAAAGCCAAAAAGCTTGTGATATATGAATTTGCTCAACTGGGAAAGACCAAGCGATGGCGCGAAGCACCCACCGAAGGCGATCGCTACGATTGATTGAGAATCAGCAAAAAAGGCACAAAAAAATGCCGAGACTAAGAATATCTAACAAAAATGAGAGTCTCGGCTATGTCTACGATTGTATCTCGCCTCGACATCACGCAAATTTTCTGCGACGTAGATGATTTCTGTAAGCAATGGGAAAATCTATGGCAGCAAGTACCACAATTGCCATCGACAACAGGAGAACGTCGCAGTAAATCCAGGATGCATCTATCAGAAGTGATGACAATAGTTATCGCATTTCATGGCAGCGGATATAAGACTTTCAAGGAATTCTATACCCTGGATGTCCTTACTCGTTGGCATGGAGCATTTCCTAATTTAGTCAGCTACACTCGGTTTGTGGAACTAATGCCCTGGTGCTTAATGCTGTTATGTTGCTTTTTACATACACGGACAGGAGAAATTACTGGGATTAGCTTTATCGATTCCACCCCAATTAATGTTTGTCATAACTGTAGGGCACATTCTCACAAGGTGTTTAAAGGATTAGTGAAATGGGGCAAAAATTCTGTGGGCTGGCACTTTGGGTTTAAGCTTCATTTGATTATTAATGATTGTGGAGAATTACTAGCATTTTCACTTACTCCAGCAAATGTAGATGACCGAAAACCAGTCCCAGATATGACTAAAGACTTAATTGGTAAACTGTTTGGTGACAGAGGATATATATCTCAAAAATTATTTGAGGAGTTATATGAGCGAGGATTGCAGTTAGTCACAAAATCTAAGAAGAAAATGAAAAATCGTTTGGTAAAACTGATTGATAAGATTCTGTTACGCAAACGTGCTGTCATTGAGTCGGTCAACGACCATCTAAAAAACATATGTCAAATCGAACACTCTCGTCATCGTAGTCCATTTAACTTTTTGGTTAATTTGATGGCTGGTTTAGCGGCTTATACCTATTTACCTAAAAAACCTTCCATTGACATTTACCCAAAAGATTTGCCTGCTCTACCTCCTGCCATTTTTTAATTCCGTCGAACTCACGT
>NZ_JAAGOG010000046.1:0-45680 GCF_010747425.1 Nostoc sp. UIC 10630 | reverse complement strand
GTGAAAAGAGCAAGGGGAGCAGGGGGAGCAAGGGAAGTGAAGAGAAAATTTTAGTATTTTTTACGATCGTTATAGCCCTAAATACACTTATTTCTTTCTCTTCCCCTGCCTCCCCTGCCTCCCCTGCCCCTTGCCTTGCGTGCTTCTCAAGGAGTTTCTGAGGATACCTCTGAGCAAGATTTTGTGGGAGCGTTTAATTGGTCTAAAGTATTTGTTAATGAGTCATCCCCTAGCATCGGGTATCCTCTGTGGGAATTTACCACATCGTCAAAAGCTTTCAGATCCTCAAGAGCCTCTGATGCAGACTGATATCGGTGTTTGAAGTCATCCAGCACCATTTTACTGAGAATATTAGCAACGGAGCGGCTTATCTGAGAGCTATCGCTCCATTTTATCTCTCCATCAGCATCTCTATCTAGCTCACGGGGTGCTACACCAGTCAAGGCTCTAATCCCAACCATACCCACTGCATAGATGTCACTACTGTATTGGGGACGGCCAAAACATTGTTCGCTCGGTGCGTAACCCTGAGTCCCAATACCAATGGTAAAGGGGGTTTGCTCTTCAGTCTCAAGATGTTTTGTGCTGACTTCTTTGACGGCTCCAAAGTCAATCAATACCAGTTTTCCATCTGAGTGCCGCCGGATAATATTACTGGGCTTAATATCCCGATGAATCACATTATTTTGATGAACAAATGTTAATGTTTGCAATAAGTCTCTGACAATTTTGATCGCGGCAATTTCATCAATTGCTCTACCTGGTGGCAATTCCTGATTTAAAGTATGACCAATTATCTGTTCTTGCACTAAATAAAATTCTTCATCTTCTTCAAAATACGCCAAAAGTTGAGGGATCTGATCGTGTGTTCCCAATTTTTCTAGGGTTTGCGCTTCTGAGTGAAATAAACGTCTGGCAAGTTGCAAGGCTTCTGGTTTAGTGCTGGCTGGTTTCAGTTGCTTGACAACACATCGCGGACTCCCAGGACGTTGGGTATCTTCGGCAATGTAGGTTTCGCTGAATCCACCGGAACCGAGAACTTTGACAATTTTGTAGCGTCGAGCCAAGACTTTTCCTGATAAGGCTAAATCTCGTTGCTGGATTAGGTATTGCAAGTCATATTGTTGACTGATAATCTCTTGAACAACGGGAGATGTTTTATACTTCTGGAAAATGTTTACTAATTGACGTTTTCTGATGCTTTCCCTCATGACTGAGGTTCCCAGGTAGAAAAGTCCGGTCATGGCGATCGCCATCATTGGTACAATCGTAGGAAAAATTAATCCACCATAGACAAATAACCCATAGCTAATTCCTAACCAAGCGCCAGATAGGGCGAGGCTATATAAAAATCTATTGATGCTACGCTTGCGTCTGCTAATCATCAAGGCTGCACTGCCAACTAGAGCTAGCACAAACAAACCCTGCAATGGTGGAGTGTTAATTCCTGGAGCGATCGCTTTCCCTGACATCAAAGTTGCGATCGCATTGGCGTGAATTTCCACGCCCGACATCGGTTTAGCGCTGTTGCTAGCAGCGACTGGATAATAATCATTATTTAACTTATCTGTTGCACCAATCAGCACTATCTTGTCTTTGAAGACCTTTCCCTGCTGTAAATAGGTGTTCCAATTTTCCGGATCGAGTACGTGCCAAAAGGGTATTTGCTCAAATGTACCCGCAGAACCCCAAAAATAAATGCGATCGCCTTTTGGTCGCGGATAATTTACTTGTGCTGTCCTGAGTGCTGCTTCATCAAAAGAGGGTAGCTTCTCGATCAAATTGTCTTCAACCAACGACTTAGAAAACTCACTCGCCAATCGATGAACTTTACCATCCACCTCTACGGGGAAATTAACTGAGCCAATGGAAACTGACCCTGTACGAAACATCTGTTGTGGGTCTGTCAGTTGTGTAAAAGTCCCTTGGTGCGTCTGAGAATTTTCGTAGACGGCTGCTAAGGTAACTTTACTGCCATATTTTTGCAATACTGCCTGGAATTGGCGATCGTCAGTAACTCCATAACTACTCGGCGTGTCAAAAACTACATCTATCGCTACAGAGCGGACACCTGCTTTAATTAACTTTGTAATTATCTGGGAGTATGCAGCACGTTTATAAGGATAAGATTTCAGTGTTTCTAGGTAGGCATACTGTTTTGGATTTGTTTTATAGTACTGTTCGGGAACTGATATTGACTGATCGTCTATTGCTAAAATTACGATGTCTTCTGGAGGTACAATCGGCCCACGCAGTTGAAAAAAGCCAGAAAGCGCCTTATTTTCCATCAATTGAACCGATTCCCCGCCAGAAGCACTCAGCACTGCTGCACCCATTACGCAAGCTCCAGCGAGGAGATGACCTAAGTGAATCATCCATCTAGACTGGCGAGCCGATGCTGTTGACGTTACTTTTGTCGGTTTACTTGACAGTCTATTGGCAGCAGAGACATAGTTTTTAGTTAAGGTAGATGTAGGTTCTTCTGCCATATCGTGTTACTGATTGATTTAAGTCCAACACTTTTATTTATTCAGACCACGTTTTAGTGCAAGCACATTGAAATAAGACTTAAATGATAATCTTATACATTTGTAAAGTATCTTCTATTCGTCAACAAACCTTTATTGGCAGAGCTAGCCCCCAAGAGATTCCTACTCAGGTACTGCCTAAATTATTGTTTTTCTGTTAAGTGAGTTACAACTAGTGATTGTCTCACAGATCAGAGCCGGATATACTTCGCCTCTGCTAATTGATTGCGGCGAGATTTGATCCTAACCTAACCAACAGGTACGCTCCTAACTGGGTGTTTTACCAGAAGCTGTCCCAAGGCCGTCTTCTGTCTTTGGCGCAATATTGGTACTCCCAGAAAGCATGTCCTCATACTGAAAGCTCAACTTATAGATAGGCATAAACTTATATCCTACCCTAAGCTTATGCTATACCTCTTTAGGAGTAAACTTTAATGTTATACAGCGATAAATGCTGTTACTGGTTCAATTTTATTGGTAGATTTTGATCAGATGGTAGCTCTTGCAGTGCTGGAGGTGAATAAGGTTTAGCACCCAGCATCTCAACTCCAATGTTGCATCCGTTTTTATGCCTTGAAAGAGGTAGGATAAAAGCTATAGATGAAGAGCTACTTTATAGATATTAGCAAACTTGCTATTTGAAAATTGCTATAATCTATTGTTCCATCTAAATTCATTTATATTATTAGGTGTAAATTTGTATGGGTTCTCCAATGAATCGTCTGTCTATTTTTGTAGACGGAAACAATATGTTCTATGCTCAACAAAAAAATGGGTGGTTTTTTGACCCACGGCGAGTCTTAGAATACTTTAAACATGAGCAATCAGAAACAACATTAATTAATGCATTCTGGTACACTGGCTTAAAAGACCCACAAGATCAACGAGGTTTTAGAGATGCTCTAATTAGTCTAGGATATACAGTCCGAACTAAAATCCTTAAAGAATATTATGATGATACTTCTGGTCGTTACTCGCAAAAAGCGAATTTAGATATTGAAATTGTTGTAGATATGTTTAATACAGTAGACCAGTATGACCGAGTAGTACTATTCAGTGGTGATGGAGATTTTGAAAGAGCAATCGAACTATTACGCTCAAAAAATACACATATTACGGTAGTATCAACAGAAGGAATGATCGCTAGAGAACTACGGAATGCTACTGATAGATATATAGATTTAAATGATATCAGAGATCAAATAGAAAAAACCGAAGGTTAATAGTCTTAGCAATTATTTACAAATGTAAGAGTAAAAGAAAAACTAAGGTTGAAGATATATTGAGCCACAAGTAAAAATTAAACAACAAAGCACAAATGACAAACAAAACAGATCGAATTATCATTTTTGATACTACACTGCGAGATGGAGAGCAGTGTCCGGGAGCGACTCTGAATATAGACGAAAAGCTAGTTATTGCCAAGCAACTGGCGCGTCTGGGTGTGGATATAATTGAGGCAGGCTTTGCCTTTGCCAGCCCCGGAGATTTTGAAGCAGTCAGCAAGATTGCCCAAATTGTGGGGACAGAAAATGGCCCGGTAATTTGCAGTTTGGCAAGAGCGATTAAAGCAGATATTGAAGCGGCCGCAGAAGCATTAAAACCAGCCGTAAAGGGCAGAATTCACACATTTATTTCGACTTCTGATATTCATTTAGAGTATCAGTTACGGAAGTCACGAGCAGAAGTGCTAGCGATCGCCGAAGAAATGGTAGCTTATGCCAAATCTTTCATGACAGATGTCGAATTTTCGCCTATGGATGCGGCTCGTTCCGATCCAGAATTTTTGTACCAAGTGTTAGAGCGAACGATCGCAGCTGGTGCAACAACAGTTAACATTCCCGATACCGTGGGTTACACAACTCCTAGCGAATTTGGGGCAATAATTAAAGGGATTATCGAAAATGTCCCCAACATCGACCAAGCGATTATTTCCGTTCACGGGCACAATGATTTAGGCTTGGCAGTTGCTAACTTTTTAGAAGCCGTGAAAAATGGCGCACGGCAACTAGAATGTACCATAAATGGTATTGGTGAACGAGCCGGCAATGCATCACTAGAAGAATTGGTAATGGCGCTGCACGTCCGGCGGCAATATTTTAACCCTTATCTCGGCAGACCAGAAGAATCTCAAGAATCGCTGACAAATATCGACACCCGACAAATTTATAAAACCTCACGCTTAGTTTCTAATTTGACGGGAATGTTGGTACAACCAAATAAAGCGATCGTTGGGGCGAATGCCTTTGCTCATGAGTCTGGGATTCACCAAGATGGTGTGCTAAAAAATAAGCTCACCTACGAAATTATGGATGCCCAATTGATTGGCTTAACAGACAATCAAATAGTTTTGGGCAAACATTCAGGTAGAAATGCTTTCCGTACTCGGTTGAAAGAATTAGGCTTTGAACTGTCGGATAGTGAGTTAAATAAAGCCTTCGTCAGATTCAAAGAAGTAGCAGATAAAAAGAAAGATATTTCTGATTGGGATTTGGAAGCGATCGTTAACGATGAAATCCAACAAGCACCCGATTTGTTCCGAGTAGAGTTGGTGCAAGTTTCCTGTGGTAGCAACGCCCGTCCCACCGCTACAGTTACTCTGCGTACCCCAAAAGGTGAAGAATTAACCGATGCTGCGATCGGTACTGGGCCAGTGGATGCAGTTTACAAAGCCATCAATCGGGTGGTGAATGTGCCTAACGAATTGATTGAGTTTTCTGTGCAGTCAGTAACAGCCGGTATTGATGCCATTGGCGAAGTAACGATTCGTTTACGTTATGAATCTAAAGTCTTTTCTGGTCATGCAGCGAACACAGATATCATCGTGGCATCCGCACAAGCTTATGTAAATGCGCTGAATAGGTTGTATGCATCTTTGCAAACTCAAGAAAAGCCAGAGGAAGTAACAGCCCAGAAAGTCTAAGATCTGAATTTGTGAAACTGCCAGTTTTTAGCTGATGCTAACAAACTCCTCTCCAACTTTGGGGAGGAGTTATATCAATTAAAAATTAAAAATTAAAAAATTAAAAAATTAAGAAAGCCAGACAGAACAAAGGTATGTCCGTATGTATCTGTCGCATTCTTTTTTCAAATTGGTGTTATTTGTGAGTTCCAAAAATTTGTTAGAAATTATGCTGACAGAAAAACATCTCATTATTAGAGAGGGCACAATCAAAGAAGACTCACTGATTGCAAAACACTCTTACCAAATGTGGCTAGATATTGGTGTTGATGAGAGTAATATTATTCTAGAGTGGCAGAATATTACCCTTCAATTTATAGAAGAAGCGCGTCGAAATTTATTTTATCAGGCTTTTATTGCAGAGATTGATAATACAGTTCTGGGTTCTGTAAGTTGTCAACTGTTTGCAGGTTTATACCCGAATGTTTTCAAAGATGAATACCGCAAATTTGGATATATTTGGGGCGTTTATGTCGAACAATCTTACCGCAGGCAAGGAATTGCCAAATCCTTAACTAATAGAGCAATTGAATATTTAAAAGCGATCACTTGCACGCGGGTGGTTCTTAATGCCTCGCCATTGGGTAAATCAGTTTACTCTAGCCTCGGTTTCTCTGAAGGGAATGTAATGCAATTAGATTTGATTTAAAAAAACATAATTCAGAAACGAATTCTGTGTAACTAGCGGATGAATAAACCTAAATCCGATACTATAAGTTTCTCGCTCAAGAAGCATCCGTGTTTGCTTATATTCGGATTTGTACAACAGGTCAAGTTTATTGGGTTGATTATGAATATTTTTAAATTTTTCGATTTACTTGTATGCATAAAACTTTATTCTGAAAAACGATGTTTATAATCAGTCAGCTTGTATGAGTAGCGAAAAGACAACAGAATTGCCACTCTGGGTACAAGATAGAGATATAGTCATTGCTCATGATGAAGAAGTACAGTGGCGAGAAGGAAAACGCCCGGATTATTCCTATACCAATGAATTTCTTCATCAAGAGAGTAAATTTCAACATCCAGAAGGTTCTTTAGAAGCGATCGCTCAAAACTTAGTCCGTACTTTTGAGATGGAAGCTTCTAATAAATCTAACCCTCAACAGTGGCTTTCGATTGTTACCGATAAGTTTAAAATGAGTACCAATGGCGGACAACAATTCACTGCTCAGGATGTTGCAGATGAAGGTACTTATAACCTGTTTTTGGGTAAAACTGAGCAATATGACTCTGAAACAGAAACCTTTGAATCTTCATTTCAAGTTTTTCATACAGCCTTTCCTAATGGCTTCCTTTGGGAATTAACAGAAGTTCTTTCGGGGCCGCCTAATGTTACTTTTAAGTGGCGACATTGGGGAACATTTAATGGTTCCTATAAAGACTATGCACCCACAGGTGAAACAATCGAAATTGTCGGAGTTAGTATTGCTCGCGTCACTGATGATTTGAAGATTGAGTCTTTAGAGCATTATTTTGATAATAATGTCTTTCTTCAGAAATTAACGGCAGGTGGTTGTCCTTTCCATTCCCAAAATCAGAATAATCACTAATTTTGATTGAGTTATAAGTCTATCGAATCGCACGCTCATCGGCGCTCTTAGCAAACAGCAGTGAGTGCCGATTGTGTGATTATAATCATCGAAAGTCTGCAATAGAAGAGAATGCGGATAAATTTTAATAAATTGAAAAATGTCGTTTATGGGATTCGTGTTTGCACAGTAGTAGCTGGTGTATTGAGTGAAGGTGTAAATCCAGCCAGTTTACCCGACTTTTGGGGTACAAAGTCCGTTTCTTTGCTACCTTGAACCTCAGATAAGTAGCAATCTCGCACTGCCAACAACAAGCCTTTGATGGCATCTGGTGCGCCTGTTTCAACTAAATCGTCTGCCTTTTTGAAAAAATGCGATCGCCATTTACCATCATTATTGCCATACAATTCTATTAAATACCAACCAGCAAGATACTCAGCTAAAGGATCGAGACAGAAACGGATTCTGTCTTTGGCAGAACCGATAGTTTGAATCAGGTGCAAACGCTTTTCCAGATAATTGAGGTGTGCTTCGGGGTCATCAATACCCAAAGCTGCTAATGCAGCAACCGCATCTGCACGCTTGGCGGTTCCTGGTTGATAACTTTGCTGCAAGCATTCCCAGGCTATGGTTTTGGCAATTTGATGAACAGTGCGGTCATCAAATTGATTGTCTGTAACATCACGATTGAGTTCATTGATATAACCCAGCATCAAATTGGGAATATTCTCTGGCAACGCAGAAATATTAGATGTAACATCTTTACTGGCGATTAACTGTTCAGCATAAAGTTTAGCTAGCAAGACAGTAATATTATTTTGACCGACCATCAGAGAAAGACGGTTACAAGCGTCAAAAAATTCTTGATCGGTAAAGCGATCGCGTTTACCTCGCTGCATGAGATAAGCTTCCATAAAGGAAGATAGTTTATTAGCCTCAATCCGCAAGGGTTTAATTATCGTCTTATTAACCCGCCCCAGCTTTTCCTCAATTCGGGAAGTAATTACCAATGCATTCACCGGAAACTCTGGCGACTCCGGCTCAATTGCTTCTCGTGTAGTCGCATTCATTTCTGAGAACCGGTCTACAATCACTAAAATGCGTTTCTTTCTTAACAAACGTAACAGTAATTCTTGACAAATCGGCTCTGGTTCATCAATTAAAGCTTGCAACTGTCCTCTGATAGCTTCTAAAAGCGGCGACTTACCTTCAGTTACCCGAAATTCTTCTTCTAAAAGCACAGGTAACATCAAATGTTTGCAGAGTTGTTGGTCTTCATCTTCAGCCATTGCCCACCCAGCGATTCGACACGCTAAACTGGTTTTACCTACACCCCCTTCCCCACCAATTACTAGGCAGCTACGTTGTTTCTCGAAAGTTGAGTGCAAATTCTCATTCATCAGTTGGGGAACTGTTGTACCATCCAGAACAACGGGAATGGGAATGTAACAGGCGCGACTGCTAACTGTATCCTTTTTGGGAAATTGTTCGCGGGCTGCTTTGATATATTTAGCTACCCACGCATCTAATACTCTGGGATGGTAATGAAACCAGCCAACAAATAGCACATATCGCAGAGGTACATTAACGCTGATAAATGGGAGAGAAAAATCTGTGTAGGGTTTGAGGGCGTTATTAATTTTCAACAACCATAAAGGGGCTACCCGCAAGAGAATTAACCAAATAGAAGGCAATAAGATAAAGTAGGCGGCAATTCCTAAGAGTAATTTATGCTTAAATAGCGATTCCAAAGCTCTATCAAAGAGGCGAGTTTCTTTTTCTGCTTTCAGGGCATTGAGAGGGCGACGTATCAGCTTAATGTCCGTCTCTGTGAATTTATCTTTGTATTTTTGTATAGTTGCCAATACCTCTTCAAAGTCTAAGATGACTTTCTGCAACTTGGAGGTAGGTAAAGCATTTGCTTTGTCTTGAAAGCCTGCCGCTATTCCTCCTAAACCTTTGATAGCACCTAAACGCACGTAAAACTGGCTATCATTCAACAGGGCAATTAAATTCGGGACAGAAGATACTGCTTCTGTACCCATTGCACCCAAAGCGTAGGCAGAATTGTAACGTACAGTGGGGTTCTTATCTTTTAAGGCAGCAGTTAATACTGGGACAGCTACTTTCGCTTCTACACCAATTTTTCTGAGTGCAGAAGGAACATAAATGCGAACGAATTGCTCCTTGTCTTGTAATGCCGCCATCAAGGATGGAACTGCTGCTTTGGCTGCTGTACCAATATTTCCTAAAGCTAAAGTGGCGTACAGGCGGACTTGTCCATCTTCATCTTGCAATGCCGCACTTAAGGCTGGAACGGCTGGTGCTGCTTCTGCACCCAAATCTCCTAAAACGGAAGCGGCGTGCCAACGAAGATTAATATCCTGATTTTTCAAAGCTTCAATCAGAGACGGCACTGCTGGGGAACCGATATTAACTAATGCATCTGCTGCAAGGCTTCTGATGTGGGCATCGTTATCTATCAGCTTCTCAATCAGGGGAGCAATTTTGCTGTCAGTAGTGATTTGCGCCCAACTATTGCTTGTGCATAGTAGGAACAGTGTCAGGCATAAGACAACTACCTTGAGCGCACTAAGTAATACTTGTCTGGTATGCTTTGTCATTGAATCGGATTGAATCACCCGATGAACAACTCCAGTCAGAGAAACTATACCTAAGATTGTAATCTAACTGTCAATGTGGGCTAGCGATGTCTACGATGGTCACTGAGCTTGTCGTACCCCTCCGGGGAAGCAAGCTACGCGCAGCGTCTCGTAGAGAAGTGCGGGCTACGCCTACGCACTGGTTTGCTCAAGCTTGATTAGCATGTGGATTTAAACGCATCATAATTTTCTCTGGTTCTGTCAAATTTTTAAATCCATAACGGCGATACAGTCCATGAGCATCTTTTGTGCCTTGACAAAACATTACAAAATACAATTGCGGTTTACCACATCGGTAGTCGTCGCCAGGAAAGGCTATTATGCCTGAGTGCTTACGGCATTTGTGGGATGGTTAGTTACCGATCGAGAAAGCAATGCTGTTAGAATTTAGATAAGAATATTAATTATATAGAGCTAGAAAATATGTACATCCAAATTAAACCAGAACTAGAGCAATTTATTCAGGCACAGCTTGCCAGTGGTAGATTTACTAATGCAGATGATGTCATAAATGAAGCCTTTAAACTGTTACAAGAAAGAGAGCAGCGACTTGAAGAATTACGGCAAAGAATTGCTGTAGGAACTGAACAAATTGCTAAGGGACAAGTAACTGATGGCGAAGTTGTATTTGCCAGATTACAAGAAAAAATTCGTCTAATTGCTGAGGAATCCGCTGAATGAGTAATTATTCATTTTCAGATGCAGCAATTCGAGATTTAGATGAAATTTGTGAATATATTGCTCGGAGTAGCCCAAAAGCAGCCAGTAAGCTTTTTGATGACATTCGCTCCAAATGTAAATTAGTAGCGAGTTTCCCTAATATGGGAAAAAGCTATGGAAGGCTTGCACCAAATCTGCGCGGTTTTGTTGTGGATGATTACATTATATTTTACTATCCAAGAGAAGACGGAATTAGTATTACTCGTGTTGCCAGTGGTTATCAAGATTTAGAAGCTTTGTTCGTAGATTGATAATTATTAGCGATGTCTACGATGGTCACTGAGCTTGTCGTACCCCTCCGGGGAAGCAAGCTACGCGCAGCGTCTCGTAGAGAAGTGCGGGCTACGCCTACGCACTTATTTACCCTTGCTTTGCTCAAGCTTGGTTAGCATTAGGATTTAAACGCATCATAATTTTCTCTGGTTCTGCCAAATTTTTAAATCCATAACGGCGATAAAGTCCATGAGCATCTTTTGTGCCTAACAACCACCTTTGAACGTCTTGCAATTCTGGATATTCTAAAATGTATTCTACAAACCATTTTCCTAAACCCTGTCCTCGATAAGGCTCCAAAATAAAAACATCTTTTAACAACGCAGAAGTTGCATAATCAGTGATGACTCTCGCAAAGCCAACTTGTTGATTATCTTCATAAAGTCCAAAACATAAAGAATTTTGTATTGACTTTTCTACAGTTGCTAAGGGGATGTTTTCAGCCCAATAGGAAGTTTGTAAAAAATCATGAATCATTTGAATATCTAATTTAGATTTATCGGTGTTGATGTAAAATCGATGTTTTAATTCTTCATTCATCTCGCTACATCTTTTATTTAATAGGTTGAAAAATTATAATTCATTCTTGGGGCCAGTGGTTTGTAGTGTCAGATGATGAAATTACTGAACCATTAGCTGGATAACAGAGGCTATATTCAGCATTCAATAGACATCTTGCAAAAGTTAGTTACTTTTGCAAGATGTTGGGGAAAGGTTAAAGGTTAAAGGTTAAAGGGTAAGGGAAAATTCCATACCTTTACCCTTTACCCCTTACCCTTTTCCCCTCTTCTGCAAGAAGTCTAATGATATGGGTGCATCTAGTTATTGATTATGAATCAGCCTACAACAAAATCTTGGCAAGAAGTCCGCACTGCTTTTAAAAAAATCTGGGGTTATGAAGATTTCCGTCCACCACAGGGAGAAATTGTCAGCAGTTTATTGGCACAGAAAGATGCGCTGATTATTATGCCCACAGGTGGTGGTAAGTCGATTTGTTTTCAACTTCCCGCACTGCTACAAACAGGATTAACTTTGGTAGTTTCGCCCTTGGTGGCGTTGATGGAAAACCAAGTTCAGGAATTACTACAAAGCCACCAAAAAGCAGCACTTTTACATAGTGAATTATCTTCATCTCAACGCCGTGCAACTCTGCAAGCTTTAGAACGCCAACAGCTAAGATTACTTTATTTATCGCCCGAAACTTTGCTCAGTGTCCCAGTGTGGGAAAGATTATGCCACCCGCAATTGCAAATTAATGGTTTGATTTTAGATGAAGCTCATTGTTTGGTGCAGTGGGGTGATACTTTTCGCCCAGCTTATCGCAGATTAGGGGCGGTGCGTCCGGCATTGCTCAAATCAAAACCACCAGGAACAAAAATTAGTATTGCCGCTTTTACCGCTACTGCTGACCCCTCAGCCCAAAAAATTATTCAAACAGTTTTACAATTACAGCAACCAGAGATTTTCCGCTTGAATCCTTACCGTCCGAATTTGCATCCTAGCGTTCGCATTGCTTGGACACCACGAGGTAGGAAACAACAATTATTAAAGTTTATTCAAAATAGACTGCAACAATCGGGATTAGTTTATGTTCGCACTCGGAGAGATAGCGAAGATTTAGCCCAATGGTTAGCAGAGATGGGTTACGCTACAGCTAGCTATCATGCAGGATTGGGTGCAACAGAACGCCGTGAAGTAGAAGCAAACTGGTTAAGTGGCAAAATCCCCTTTGTTGTGTGTACCTGTGCGTTTGGTATGGGGATAAATAAACCAGATGTTCGCTGGGTTGCCCATTTTCACGCACCGCATCTGCTATCTGAATATGTGCAAGAAATTGGCCGCGCTGGAAGGGATGGGAAACCCGCCGAAGCGTTAACGTTGGTGAGTGAACCTACGGGGTGGTTAGATTCAGGGGATAAGCAAAGACAGGAGTTTTTTCAAGAACAAATGCGATCGCAACAACAAATAGCGCAGCAACTTGTGAAAAAATTACCCAAACAGGGAGAAGTGAATGCAGTAACTCGACAATTCCCCGAAGGTGCAACGGCGCTGGCTTTACTCCACAGCAATGGTCAGCTAAACTGGCTCGATCCTTTCCATTACAGCATTGGGCAAAAAGCCGGAAATCAGCCACCGACGCAATTACACGCTGTTAAACAGATGCAGCAATACCTAACAACTAAGCAGTGTCGTTGGCAGTTTTTGTTAAATGCCTTTGGTTTTGATAAAGAAGCAGCTAACCTGCGTTGCGGACATTGCGATAATTGCTGTCAATGAGTATCAAAGCCTCATTAACGAGTATAAAAGGTGGATAAACGGAGCTAAAAGCCTCGTTCACGAGTATAAAAGGTGGATGAACGGAGCTAAAAGCCTCGTTCACGAGTATAAAAGGTGGATGAATGGAGCTAAAAGACTCGCTCACGAGTATAAAAGGTGGATGAACGGAGCTAAAAGACTCGTTCACGAGTATAAAAGGTGGATGAACGGAGCTAAAAGACTCGTTCACGAGTATAAAAGGTGGATGAACGGAGCTAAAAGACTCGTTCACGAGTATAAAAGGTGGATGAACGGAGCTAAAAGACTCGTTCACGAGTATAAAAGGTGGATGAACGGAGCTAAAAGACTCGTTCACGAGTATAAAAGGTGGATGAACGGAGCTAAAAGCCTCGTTTGCGAGTATAAAAGACTCGTTCAGGAGATCAATACCTTATCCCTTATTCTCCAGCTAGGTTCATCCAATAGGATGAATTGTCATTTTCACCACCAAGTGACAATAGGGTAGTCAAGTAGAGGATAAAAAGATGTCATCTGCTCAAGCGCCCTCCCTACCACCGTTGATTCCGCGCGAAATTCTGTTTGGGAATCCCGAAAAAACTAGCCCACAACTCTCCCCTGATGGCAAGTACTTGGCATATATCGCCCCTGATGAAAAAAATGTCTTGCAGGTATGGTTGCGAACTATAGGACAAGAAGACGACCAGATACTAACTGCCGACAAAAAGCGCGGTATCCGCATTTTCTTCTGGACTTATAACGCCGACCAGTTGATTTATATGCAAGACTCGGATGGCGACGAGAACTTTCACCTCCATTTGGTTAATATTCACTCCAAGATTGTGCGTGACTTAACGCCATTCCAGGGTGTAAAAGCAGAACTTGTGGAACTGGAACCGAAATTTCCAGATCAAGTGCTGGTAGCGTTGAACTTGAACAATCCTCAAAAGTTTGACGTTTACCGCATCAACCTTAAAAATGGTGCGGTTGAGTTCGACACCGATAACCCCGGTAATATTATCAGCTGGACATCTGATGCTGAGTTCCAAATACGTGCAGCAACAGCTAGCACACCCGATGGTGGTTATGACCTCTTATTGCAGAAATCAAATAAACAGTGGGAAATTCTTCGCCACTGGGGACCAGAAGAAGAAGGGAATTCTGTTAGCTTCTCAGATGATGGTAAAAATCTTTATATTCAAGGCAATCACGATGCTAACGCCAAACGTCTGCTAGCTGTTGACTTAGATAGCCGTCAAGAAACTGTCATTGCTGAAGATGAGCAGTATGATGTCGTGGGGATAATTATTCACCCATTGACGCGAGTTATCCAAGCAGTTTCTTTCTACAAAGATAAACAAGAATGGCAGGTAATTGACCAAAGTATCGCCACAGATTTTGAGGAAATCGCTAAGGTGCGTCCTGGAGAATTCTCTATAATTAGCCGCGACTTGGAAGATAAAACCTGGCTAGTAGCTTATAGAACTGACGATGGCCCAGTTTATTACTATGCCTACAACCGAGAGTCCAAAACTAGCACTTTTCTCTTTAGTAACCAACCCAAACTCGAAACGTTGCAGTTAGCTTCAATGCAACCAATTTCCTACGAAGCGCGGGATGGTTTAACTATCCACAGTTACCTGACAACCCCTGTAGGAATACCTACGCAGAATCTCCCAACAGTACTGCTGGTTCACGGCGGCCCTTGGGCGCGGGATACTTGGGGTTTCTCTCCCACAGCGCAATGGCTAGCTAACCGGGGTTATGCTGTGCTGCAAGTGAACTTTCGCGGTTCCACCGGCTACGGTAAAGCATTTTTGAATGCTGGGAATCGGGAATGGGCTGGTAAAATGCACGATGACTTGATTGACAGTGTTAACTGGCTGGTGGAACAAGGCATTTCCGATCCGCAAAAGATTGCGATTATGGGCGGTTCTTATGGAGGTTACGCCACTCTGGTAGGATTAACTTTTACACCAGAAATCTTTGCTGCTGGCGTGGACATTGTGGGGCCAAGTAACCTCATTACCCTGATAGAAACTATACCGTCCTATTGGGAACCATTGAAGGCAATGCTTTATCATCGCGTTGGTAATTTAGAGACAGAAGAGGAGTTTCTGAAATCGCGATCGCCTTTATTCTTTGCTGACCGGATTCAAAAACCTTTACTCATCGGTCAAGGTGCAAACGATCCACGGGTGAAACAATCAGAAAGCGATCAAATTGTCAACGCAATGCAGCAAGCTGGTTTACCAGTGCAATATGCACTTTATACAGATGAAGGACATGGTTTTGCCAGACCAGAAAATCGGTTGCACTTTTTTGCGATCGCAGAAGAGTTTCTCGCCAAATACTTAGGTGGCAGATTTGAACCTTTGGCAGATATCCCCGGTCATTCAGGAATAGTTAAATAAAGTCTCAAAAAGGTGGTCAGTGTCATTCACTAACCACCTTAATATTTTTAATTTAAAAGGATTTATCCATACAACAACTGATTCCTAATTTCATCAGACGTTAGCGTGCTGACCAGAATGCCAATCCGTTGCGCGACTTCATAAGCGTTTTTCTGAGGCACAACGATAATCCCAAAATGTTCTTTATTCTCATCTATATACTGGAGATGCAACCGCTCAAAATCGACATGGTTATGTGTCAAAATACATCTGCCTACAGAAGTTGCAAATTCAAGTTGCTCGCGGTCAGTTTTGCCGAGGGTTGCTTGTTCCGAAACAGTTGTGATATCTAAACCGCGCGAACGTAACAGTCTAGCAACCAAGGCTGACATATCCTCATCACTGTAAAGTGCAGCAAAAACTGTCACGATTTACCTAACATAACTTTTACAGATGGGTGTATTAATTCATCTGGCACTCGGTTTCGCTCAATGTATTCATTAATCTCTACTTGATGATCGAGATAAAAACTCAACGCATCGAACACTTGTGCCAGCGTCAGATGTGGCAAATGGTTCAGGATTTCTTCTGGCATAATCCCCAATCGCCACAAACCGACAATTGCACGGACAGATGTCCGAGTACCTGTAATAATTGGCTCTCCACTCAAAATTTCCGGGTTACGGGTAACGTAGCGCGAGGAGGTTTCAGCAAACATAGAACAAATCACTCAGCAGAACTGGCGTTGCCTCTAGTTTACCAATAGTTTTGGTCAGCAGCAGGCTGGTTTGGCAGACTAGAAAATGGTTTGAGCGAGAGATGCGATCGCAGAAGAGTTTCTAGCCAAATATTTAGGCGGAAGATTTGAACCTTTGGCAGATATTCCCGGTCATTCAGGAATAGTTAAATAAAGTCTCAAAGTAATGCTAATAAAATCAGAAAAGGCAAACTAACCAGAAAGATTAAACTAGTAATAGCTGTGGCTGATGTTTTAGAGTTTAAATAGTTATAACTTTTCTGCATTTTAAATTTTTTATTCACAAGTGTTAATTAAAATACTTAATTAGTAACTAAGAAGTTGCAAATAAATCACCGATCGCCTGTCTTTATTTTAAATTTTTGCTAAGAAATGGCATCATCCGCATTGCTTTCTCCAGCTTTGAGTATTTGCTCTGCGGTTAATTGTAACTCTGGGAAAATAGTAGAAGCGATCGCAGTATTTCCTGTAAATCTGGTTTCTTCATAAAATCCGTCAACTAATATCAGTACGGTAACTACATTTATTTGTGGATCGACAATCCAATATTCAGCAATTCCCCTCGCGGCATACTCGGAACGTTTGTAGCGATAGTCTCGATCTTCGTTAGCTTTGCCAGGAGAAACAACTTCGACAACTAATGCTGGAGGAGGCATATCCAAAGTGATTGTAGATCGCGTTGCACCTTCTAAGGCGGTTGCAAGTTCATCCGTCAGCACAACTAAGTCAGGAATGCGAGTTGTCGCACGAGAACCAGCAACAACAATTTCAACTTTGTTACTTAACCGATTAACTGGGGCGAACTTGAGGAAATTGACCAGCAAAAAGAGAGATATCTGGACATTTTTTGGGCTTTCAGGTGGTATTGCAACTAACTCACCTGCCACCAGTTCATATTGGCTATCCGTGCCATCGTCATACTTAAAATATTCCTCAAGCGTTAGACCTTTGCCAATGATTGCAGTCATATCAGGTCAACAGAAGTTACGTACTAATAGTTTACCAAATTCATCAATCCCGATCTATTATTTAAAACCACAGATAATTCATGGGTATTTATCTGTGGTTATATTTTCATCAAATTGACTTTTGCAAATTTAGCAAATGCCTGATTATTTAAAGCGATCGCTTCCCTAAAATTGTTGCAAAAATCTCAAATCACTAGCATACAAGCGACGAATATCATCGATTTGATGTAGCACCATTGCAAAACGTTCTACACCAAAACCGGCAGCAAACCCTGTATAAACTTCTGGATCATAACCCACAGACTTAAGTACATTTGGATCGACCATCCCGCAGCCCATCACCTCCAGCCAGCGTCCATTCCACTGCAAATCCACTTCAGCCGAAGGTTCAGTAAACGGGAAATAACTGGCGCGGAAGCGAATAGGTAAATCGCCAAATATTGCTTGTAAAAATACTTTAATTGTGCCCTTTAGGTCTGTAAAAGTTAGTCCCTCATCAATGGCTAAAAGTTCGATTTGATGGAAAACTGCTGAGTGAGTCGCGTCTACGTTATCTCGCCGATAAACTCGCCCTGGAGCCACAACCCGAATTGGTGGTTCTTCTCTTTCCATGTAACGAATTTGTACTGACGAGGTATGAGTGCGGAGGAGATTCCCATCTGGCAGGTAGAAGGTATCCTGCATATCACGGGCGGGGTGGTCAGGCGGGGTGTTGAGAGCCTCGAAATTATAATAATCTGTTTCCATCTCTGGCCCTTGAGCTACGGTGTAACCCATACCAACAAAGATATCCAGCGCCCGGTCGATAATGCCATTGAGGGGATGAATGCGACCTTGGGGGCTGTAAATTCCCGGCATAGTAACATCCAGAGTTTCCGCCTCTAGCTGTACCTGAATTTGAGCGGCTTCGAGGGCGACGCGTTGCTGGTCTAGACTAGTTTGCAAAGATTCTTTGACTGTATTGGCGATCGCTCCAATTTTTGGCCGTTCCTCTGCACTCATTTGCCCCATACTTCGCAACAGCGCCCCCAGTTCCCCTTTTTTACCCAGATAGTTAACTCTGAGTTCCTCTAGACGTTCTAAGGTATCAGCGGCTGCGATCGCTTTTTCTCCTTCCTGCCGCAGTGCTAAAAGTTGAGCTTCTAAATTGCTAGTCATTAGTTATTAGTCATTGGTCATTAGTCATTAGTCTATAGTCAAAAGCTGTGAACTGCTCGATAAATCAACTTACAGGCAAAGGGCAAACTTCCGCCACAATGTACTGGAGAGTATAAATGTTTTTTTGGTGCTTGTGACTTCAGACATTGACAAATCGCTAATAACAAATAACTAATAACTAATGACCAATGACTAATGACTATGAAATTACTAATTAGCAACGACGACGGCGTTTCTGCTTTGGGGATTCGTACCCTAGCCAACTACTTGGCAGAAGCAGGTCATGATGTTAGTGTAGTTTGCCCAGATCGAGAGCGATCGGCAACTGGACATGGATTAACTCTCCACCAACCCATTCGTGCCGAAATTGTGGAGTCAATTTTTCATCCTGCTGTCAAAGCTTGGGCTTGCGATGGTACGCCTTCAGATTGCGTCAAATTGGCGCTGTGGGCTTTGCTAGATACTCCTCCCGATTTGGTTCTCTCTGGCATTAATCAAGGTGCAAATTTGGGAACTGAAATCTTGTATTCTGGCACTGTTTCGGCGGCAATGGAAGGTCTAATTGAAGGTATTCCCAGCGTGGCCCTAAGTCTTATTAGTCATACATCTAAAGACTTTAAACCTGCTGCTAAGTTTGCCAAAATTCTCGTAGACCAGTTAGCCCAAAAACCTCTACCAGATTTAATGTTGCTCAACGTTAATATTCCTGCGGTCAAATGGGAAGAAATTGCCGGAGTTACTCTCACCCGTCAAGGCCTACGGCATTACATTGATGTGTTTAATAAACGAGTTGATCCTCGTGGAAAAACGTACTATTGGTTAACCGGAGAAGTAGTTGAGGATGTGGAACCTCCAACTGGATTAAATCTGCCTCAAAATGTACCAACAGATGTGCAAGTTGTACGTAAAAACTACATCAGTATAACTCCGTTACAATACAATCTAACTTACGCAACTGGACTAGAGAAATTGTCTGATTGGGAATTCAATTTTCCCTGAATCATTTGATTTATCAGGACAAAACTGGAGTTATTCAAATGCATCAGAGAAAAATGTAGGCTATAACGTAGGGGCACTCTTGAAATAACCGATACACATTCACCCCAAAAGCTAGAAAATTCTCCCTGAGAGTATTTCATCCACATTTACACAATCAGCCAGAAACAGGGTATGCTGTTTTACCAAGAAATCTTCCCTCTAATACAATCGGTGAGACAGCATAGACTTAGACAATTTAAGTAGTAATTTTTCCAGTTATCGCCCGCTCAGTCCAGCAAGCAACACTCATGTCTAGGATAGAGAATCAATTTACCGTACAATTTTGGGGCGTTCGCGGCAGCATCCCCAGCCCAGGGCCACACACCGTTCGCTACGGCGGTAATACCCCTTGCATATCAATGCAAGCGGGCGATAAACGCTTAGTTTTCGATGCTGGCACAGGACTACATGTTTTGGGGCAATCTTGGTTGCGCCAAATGCCGTTAGAAGGTCACATATTTTTTACTCACTCTCACTGGGATCACATGCAGGGTTTTCCCTTCTTTACCCCAGGATTTGTCAAGGGAAATGACTTTCATATCTACGGCGCGATCGCACCTGATGGCTCGACCATAGAGCAGCGCCTCAACGATCAAATGTTACACCCGAACTTTCCCGTACCTTTGCAGATTATGCAAGCCAATTTAAAGTTCTACGACATTCGACCGGGGCAACCAATCCACATCGATGACGTTACCGTAGAAACAGCACCTTTAAACCATCCAGGAGAAGCCGTAGGATACCGTGTCAACTGGCGTGGTGGTGCTGCTGCTTATATTACTGATACCGAACACTTTCCTGACCGACTCGATGACAATGTGCTGTGGCTAGCTCGTAATGCTGATATTCTGGTTTACGATTCCACCTACACAGATGAAGAATACCACTCCCCAAAAACACCAAAAATTGGCTGGGGACATTCTACTTGGCAAGAAGCGGTGAAAGTGGCACAAGCTGCTAACGTCAAAACTTTGGTAATTTACCACCACGACCCCGCCCACAATGACGACTTTTTGGATTGTGTAGGGCAACAAGCCTCTGAGAAATTTCCCGGTGCTATTATGGCACGGGAAGGAATGGTACTTCAGATTCCTACCTCAGTAGCTTTATCAGAATCTTTTCCTGTTAGTAAGTTTTCTACCTAAAGATTGCGATCGCAGGAATTGGAGATTTTAGATTAGATTGGTTATCAGAAGCTTTCAGCGCCAGAGCGTACCTGTTGGCTGCAAGGTGAGACAGCGCTGCCCAGAGTTGTCACGCCAACCATAGGATAAGGGCGACAACAGGAGGATAGACTTTATAGATTCACCAACACAGCCCAGGCACCCACAAGACCCTCTCTTGCGGCTGAATGAGGTTTTACCTCATTGCAGTCTCAACAAGAAACTAGAGCCTTTTTAGCTTTGGTATTTGGGGTATCTGAAATTAGCAATTAGCTGTCAACCAATTTTGGATTTTGGATTGAAACAGACAACAGTCTTCTCTGCGAGACGCTCCGCGAACGTCCCGCTACAAAGTTCGGGTATTAGTTCTGAAGATTTTGGATTTGTTCTGCCTATTAAGACCGAGGAATAAACCAAAATATAAAAATCTAAAATCTAAAATTAGTAGTCAAGCTGATGGCATAAGATCCTATCTGGGGCTACTTCCCGTGGGTTAGGCTTTTGGCTGATAGCTAAAAGGGGTGGCATCAACACCCTGGCTAATCGCACAAGACCTCATGGGCAATTGGTGAATGTCCTCCTCAAGGCGGTTTACCATAAGGTAGCTTCCTGCTGATAGCTAAAATAAACCTAAAATCTCAGAATCCACGTGCTAAATTTGTCTCAAAATGGGTGTTCTGTGTGGGTTGCTTCTTCGAGCGAAGGGCTGCTAACGCCGACTGCTGTTGCCCTTGGCAAGTTTGATGGTGTTCATCTTGGTCATCAAAGGGTAATTCAACCAGTCTTGCACCCTGGCGATCGCTTGTCAGTAGCCAGTAGTCCCCAGTCAAAGGAAAATCAACAACTAACAAATCAAGAATATACCTACTCAACAGTTGTCACCTTTGACCCCCATCCACAGGAGTTTTTTACGGGGCAACCCCGGACATTATTAACGCCACTGGATGAAAAAGTCCAACAATTGCGATCGCTTGGGGTAGAACAACTAGTATTACTACCCTTTGACAAAGAATTATCTGCTTTGACCCCCGAAGAATTCGTCCAAAAAATTCTCGTCCAGCAACTGCAATGCCAGCGAATTAGCATCGGGCAGGATTTTTGTTTTGGCGAAAAGCGCAGTGGCACTGCTAAAGATTTGCAATTAATCGCCGCTAAACACAATATCCCCGTTACCATCGTTCCCTTACAAACTTATACAGGTGACTCGCCCACCCAAAGTAGTTGCCTCAGTACTAATCCAACTCAAGATGCCCGCATTAGCACTTCATTGATCCGCCAAACCCTTGAGCAAGGCGACATCGAAAACGCAAATTTACTACTAGGTCGCCCCTATACTCTCTTTGGTGTTGTGGTTCAAGGTCAACAATTGGGTAGAACAATTGGCTTTCCCACCGCCAATCTCCAACTACCAAAAGAAAAGTTTTTGCCCCGCCAAGGAGTTTACGCTGTCCGTGTTTTTAGTCTTAGTGAAACATCAGATGCTTCTTCTAGTGAGAGCTTGGGCGTAATGAACATCGGCAACCGCCCAACTGTAAATGGTACTTATTCATCTGCGGAAGTACATTTATTCGATTGGTCTGGTGATTTGTATGGCAAAAAACTGGCTGTGGAACTAGTCAAATTTTTGCGCCCTGAACAAAAATTTCCTTCTCTAGAAGCCCTGAAAACACAAATTCAACTTGACTGCGTTGTTGCTAAAGAAGTTTTGAGTGCTGAGTGGGAACAATAGATAGGGCATGGGGCATGGGGCTTGGGGCATGGGTTATTAATTCATCTTCCCAATGCCCAATTCCCAATTCCCAATTCCCTACTCCCCACTCCCCGCACTGCATGAGAGAAAAAATTGACGCTTTAACACAAAATCTGGCTCTTACCATTGTTGGCAAAGCTGAGGCAATACGCTTAGTGCTAGTAGCCTTGCTAGGTGGTGGTCATGCCCTGCTAGAAGATGTTCCTGGTGTTGGTAAAACCCTACTCGCTAAATCTCTAGCTCGTTCACTGGATGGTAAGTTTCAACGCCTACAATGTACCCCCGATTTACTGCCAACTGATATTACTGGCACTAACATTTGGAACCCAAAAAGCGGCGAATTTACTTTTCTTCCTGGGCCAGTCTTTACCAATATTCTCTTAGCTGACGAAATTAACCGCGCTACACCTCGCACTCAGTCAGCTTTGCTGGAAGTGATGGAAGAACATCAGGTAACAGTTGATGGTGTCTCTCGTCCAGTTCCCCAGCCCTTCTTTGTCATTGCTACTCAAAACCCTATCGAGTATCAAGGTACTTTTCCCCTGCCGGAAGCGCAAATGGATCGGTTCATGTTGTCGCTCAGTTTGGGCTATCCTTCGGAGGCAGAAGAACTCCTGATGCTACAAAACCTTCAAAATGGTGTGAAGGTTGCTGATTTGCAGCCTTGTATTACCTTGGCAGAAGTACAGGAATTGCGTTACATCTGCTCTCAAGTAAAAGTGACAACTTCTTTGCAACAGTACATCCTCGAATTGGTACGGGCAACACGCCAAGATGAGGAAATCGCCCTTGGTGTCAGTCCGCGTGGCACATTAGCATTACAACGTGCTGCCCAAGCACTCGCTTTTCTATTAGGGCGTGATTATGTCATTCCCGATGATGTGAAGTTTCTTGTCCCTCATGTTCTTTGCCATCGCCTTATCCCAAGAGGAGGACGCAACGCTAGAACTGTTGTTGAGCGATTATTGCGATCGGTTTCTATTCCTTGAGGTAAAAAAGGTAGATAAGAGTTGTTTCTCAATCTTGGTCTAATTGCTTTCTCTTGAAATACCACTAACAGAATCTGAAATCCAATGCAACCCTGTATTAAAGGAAGGGATAGACTTAAATTCCCTTCTCTTGCTTGGATTTCAAATGTTAGAATTTCCTACAAAATAAGATAGAAAAAAAATTAGTGAGTTATGAAACAGGATTGATGCAGAAACTACAAGTATTTTGCTATTGACGATTTATTCCAGGTTGGATCGAGGAGTATATTAGTACAAATTAAATCTAAGATATTTTGGCTGATTTTTTTATTGAGTCAGGTTAAAACTACCAAGATATTTTTCGTTACATAGCCAGGAGTGTGCCACTGTAATTAATCTTAAGAGATGTATAAACGCAGAGCTGCTTGCCATTACTAAAACTACTTACACAAAATTTGAAACACTACCAATACTGCGTAAGTCCTATGATTAGCACAAGCGCCACTTTTAAATATCTGGGAATGTGAGGAATGTCAATTTTTGTTAAGCGCAAAACCCGCGATGAGCTACGCTCTGCCCGAAGCGATGCCTACGGCGGGCTACGCCAACGCCAAGCGTTACAGCAAAGTGCCGAACGCGAGTTCAAACGCCAATTTTTCGGTTTACTTCTGGTAATTGTCACGTGGAGCCTAGCTATGGGTTGGCTTCTAGCCTTGGCAACTAACGCTCACAGCGCTACTCCCCCCGTCGAAATTGGCACTGTTGACGTAGTACCTGCACAGTACCAACTGGGGCAAGAGCTGTATTTGGAAAACTGCTCCACCTGCCACATTGCCTTACCACCAGCCGTTTTACCCACCCAAACTTGGAAAAATCTCCTACAAGACTCGCAGCACTACGGCGCACAACTAAAGCCTTTGGTCGATCCGCCGCGCATTTTGGTGTGGAAATATCTTTCAACTTTCTCGCGTGTGCAGCGAGACGACGAAGAAACACCCTATCGCCTCAGTAACTCACGTTATTTCAAAGCTTTACATCCAGGAGTTAAGTTACCACGTCCCGTCCAGCTTGGCAGCTGTGTCAGCTGTCATCCCAGCGCTAGTAACTACAATTTTCGCCGCCTGTCAGCAGAATGGAAGTGAGGAGTAGAGACACGATTAATCGTGTCTCTACAGGAGTTAGGAGTTAAAAAATTCATAACTTATAACTCATAACTCTATTCCCCCACTCCTTCTCTGGCCCCATCTGGGGGCAAAATGATACTATGAAGAAAGACTAAATATAAGATAAGAGTTAAAACCAATCAGTTTACTAAATGATTGGCTAGTTTTTCTCCTGTTTTTGAGGTAATTCTCATTTGACACCCATCCACAACCAAGACGGTTGGGTTGGGTTAAATGTTTATAATCAATGCCGAACCTTTAATCCCCATCCCCCTTGATTCAGTTCTATAATCTGCCATGCTAAAACTTTTGTTGGGCGACCCCAACGCTCGTAAGCTTAAAAAATACCAACCTTCTGTTACTGAAATTAACCTTTTAGAGGAAGAAATTAAGGTTCTTTCCGATGAGGAGCTAAAAGGTAAAACCGTCGAATTTAAACAACGACTCGCCAAAGGTGAAGCCCTGGATGACCTTTTGCCAGAAGCTTACGCCGTTGTTCGGGAAGCAGGACGGCGAGTGTTAGGCTTGCGGCACTTTGATGTCCAACTCCTTGGCGGTATCATTTTGCACGTAGGGCAAATTGCCGAAATGAAAACTGGTGAGGGTAAAACGCTCGTAGCAACCTTACCAAGTTATTTAAATGCCCTGACTGGTAAAGGTGTACACGTCATCACCGTGAACGATTACCTGGCTCGTCGGGATGCTGAATGGATGGGACAGGTGCATCGGTTCTTGGGGTTGAGTGTGGGGCTAATCCAGTCAAGCATGACTCCCACTGAACGCCAGAAAAACTACGATTGCGATATCACTTATGTCACCAACAGCGAAGTCGGCTTTGACTACCTGCGGGATAACATGGCGACATCGATGGCAGATGTGGTGCAACGTCCGTTCAATTATTGCGTAATTGACGAGGTAGACTCAATTTTAATTGATGAGGCGCGGACACCTCTGATTATTTCTGGGCAGGTGGAAAGACCTACAGAAAAGTATCTGCAAGCTGCTGAAATAGCATTCACACTCAAAAAAGACGAGCATTATGATGTAGATGAAAAAGCTCGTAACGTGCTACTGACAGATGAAGGCTTTGCGGAAGCCGAAAATCTTTTGGGAGTCACAGATTTATTTGACCCAGAAGATCCTTGGGCACACTTCGTTTTCAATGCGATTAAAGCTAAAGAACTTTTCCTCAAGGATGTAAATTACATCGTCCGCAATGGGGAAGTAGTAATTGTGGATGAATTTACCGGTCGGGTATTACCTGGACGGCGTTGGAGTGATGGTCTACACCAGGCTATTGAAGCTAAAGAACACGAAGAGATTCAGCCAGAAACTCAAACTCTAGCGACAATTACTTATCAAAATCTTTTCTTGCTGTATCCAAAACTCGGTGGAATGACCGGAACAGCAAAAACGGAAGAACCAGAATTTGAAAAAATTTACAAACTGGAAGTTGCGGTAATTCCTACCAACCGTGACAGAAGACGCGAAGACTTGTCTGATATGGTCTTTAAGACAGAACCGGGCAAGTGGGGTGCGATCGCCAAAGAATGTGCCGAAATGCACGAACTCGGCAGACCTGTATTAGTGGGAACCACTAGTGTAGAAAAATCCGAACTTCTCAGCCGATTGTTGAAGCAGCTAGAGATTCCCCACGAATTACTCAACGCTAGACCGGAGAACGTCGAGCGGGAAGCGGAAATCGTCGCCCAAGCTGGACGGAAAGGAGCTGTCACCATTGCAACTAACATGGCTGGTAGAGGTACAGACATCATCTTGGGTGGTAACTCCGAATATATGGCACGTTTGAAGCTGCGGGAATACTTCATGCCCCGCATCGTCATGCCAGAAGATGAAGATAGCTTTGGCGTTCAAAGACCAGCCGGATTGCCTACAGGACATGGTGGCGGCCAAGGCTTTGTCCCTGGCAAAAAAGTCAAAACTTGGCGGGCTTCACCAGAAATTTTCCCCACCCAGTTAACAAAAGAAACAGAGAAACTACTCAAAGATGCAGTAGAAATTGCAGTACGAGAGTATGGCGATCGCAGTTTACCGGAACTCGAAGCTGAAGACAAGGTAGCTGTAGCTGCTGAAAAAGCTCCTATCGACGACCCTGTGATTCTAAAATTGCGGGAAGCTTACAACCGCGTTAAACAGGAATATGAACAATTTACTACCCGTGAACATGATGAGGTAGTGGGAATCGGTGGTTTGCACGTAATTGGTACAGAACGCCACGAATCGCGGCGGATTGATAACCAGTTGCGCGGACGTGCAGGTAGACAAGGCGACCCTGGAACCACGAGATTTTTCCTCAGTTTAGAGGATAACCTACTGCGGATTTTTGGTGGCGATCGCGTTGCTGGGTTAATGAATGCTTTCCAAGTGGAAGAAGATATGCCCATCGAGTCTGGGATGCTTACCCGCAGTTTGGAAGGCGCACAGAAAAAAGTCGAAACCTACTACTATGACATCCGTAAGCAGGTATTTGAGTATGACGAGGTGATGAACAATCAACGTCGTGCTATTTATGCTGAACGCCGCCGGGTTTTAGAAGGTCAAGATTTGAAAGAACAGGTAATCAAGTACGCTGAAAAAACGATGGATGACATCGTTGATTACTACATCAACATAGACTTACCCTCCGAAGAGTGGGAGTTAGAAAAGTTGGTTGAAAAAGTCAAAGAATTCGTCTATCTACTAGCAGACTTGCAACCAAATCAATTAGAAGATATGACAGTCGGCGAGATTAAAGCCTTCCTCCATGAACAGGTGCGGATTGCTTACGACCTCAAAGAAGCGCAAATTGACCAAGTTCAACCCGGACTCATGCGTCAAGCTGAACGTTTCTTTATTTTGCAACGCATTGATACCCTGTGGCGGGAACACCTGCAACAAATGGATGCCTTGCGCGAATCGGTAGGATTACGTGGTTACGGACAAAAAGACCCACTAATTGAGTATAAGAGCGAGGGTTACGAACTCTTTTTGGATATGATGGTCAACATCCGCCGAGATGTAGTTTACTCGTTGTTTATGTTCCAACCGCAGCCACAGCAGATGATGCAGGCATCATCAGAGATGGTGTAAGTAGAGAATATCTCATGCAGAGACGCAGAGGCGCAGAGGCGTTTTTGCGTCTTTGTATTTTAAGGCATCTCTCAAAAATATTTTGTTTTCAGGAGTTTGCTGAAATGGGTAAGCTGATACTACCAAATCTTCAGGGTAAGCAAATGGGGCAAGTAATAGTTACCCTTACTGTCACGAATCGCATTGATCAAGTTTTGGCTCAACGAGGCTTTATTTCTTCGGGGGAAGTTCGCTCTTATACTTTGGATAATGTTTTAGTTGATACGGGTGCAACTTTGCTGTGTTTACCTGCTAGCATTATTAATCAACTAGGTTTAGTTCAAGGTGGAGAAGCCCAGGTAGAGACTGCTGCTAGAGTGCAGCAGGGGCGAATTTTTCGAGATGTAGAACTAAGTATTGGAGAACGTCAAGGAACCTTTGATTGTCTGGAACTCACAGAAGTACCTTATGCCCTTTTGGGTGTAACGCCAATGGAAGTTTTAGGGTTAGAACCAGACCTTAAAAATCGGAAGTTGCGGATTTTGCCGATGAATTCTGAGCAAACTTATTTGAGTGTATTGTAAGCGATCGTATATTTTATGCTGAAAGCAGGTACTCAGTTTTTCAGGTTTGGCATTGGCTGGACAAACACTTTATAGGATTAGAAAGACCTCAGATAATCAGGGGAGGACAGAATTCATGAAACTAATAAAAGAAATAGTAAATTAATGGATGAAAAAGCTCTTATTTATCTGTAGCCAGAATAAATTGCGAAGCCCCACTGCTGAGGCTGTGTTTTCTGAATATGAAGGATTTGAAACAGACTCGGCAGGTTTAGATCGCCATGCTGAAGTACCATTATCAACTGAGGCTATTCAATGGGCTGATATGATATTTGTGATGGAAAAAACTCATAAAAGCAAGCTATCAAAAAATTTTCAGCCTTTTCTTAAAGATAAAAAAATTATCTGTTTAGATATACCAGATGAATATGAGTATATGGAACCAGCTTTAATTGAGTTGTTAAAACAGAAAGTTCTACCAATATTAAAAATTAAAAAATGAATATTCAAGAAGCTTTTAATGCTGCCGCAGGAGATTACGATAGCTTACGTCGGATTCTAATTCCCTGTTTTGATGATTTTTACAAAACAGCTGTTGAAATCATCCCAAGCGATGTCTACGACGGGCTACGCCTACGCACCACGCCGATAAAGGTTCTAGATTTGGGTGCTGGTACTGGACTTTACTCAGGTATGGTGCAATCTGTTTTCCCAAATGCAGAGTTTACCTTACTAGACTTAGCCCCTGAGATGTTAGAGAAAGCTAAGTTGAGATTTAGCAAAATGGGTAAATCTCCCAACATCTTAATTGGTGACTACATTGAGACTGATTTGGGTGATTCCTACGACCTGATAATTTCTGCTTTATCAATTCATCATCTGTCAGATTTTGAAAAAGAACTTCTTTATCAACGGATTTATGATGTCCTCAATCCTGGAGGGATATTTGTCAACGCTGACCAAGTTCTCGGCAAAACCCCTGATTTAGAAGAACTTTATCGTCAACACTGGTTAGATTCTGTCCGTGCTAAAGGTATCTCAGAAGAGGATCTTAAAGCTGCACAAAAACGCATGGAATACGATCGCATGGCAACCCTTGAGATTCAACTTCACTGGCTAGAAGCAGCTGGGTTTCAAAATGTGGATTGCTGGTACAAAAATTTTAGCTTTGCGGTTTTTGGTGGTTATAGACCGACTATTTAAGCACTATTTTTGTAATCCAGATTCCATGCAAAATTGATTATTTGCCAGAACAGTAGCTATTAATTTCCTTAACTATTGAACTTTCTTCGGTACTACTTTTTTTCAGAGATACCAAAAAGCCCTTTGCTGCTGGTAGATTCTTTTTATCTATAGCTCCTGCGGCATTATTCAATTCCTTGCTGATGTTCTGATAGAGTGTGATAAAGCGCCCTTGAAAACCTTGTAGCTTTTCATCTTTAATTTCGAGAGTTTTCATCTCTTGGGCAAGTGGATCTATCTTACCAGCAAGTTCAGTTAAAGCTTTAGAACCTTTTGCTGGATTAGGATTTTTACCAAATTCCTGACCTAGAGTAGATGCTTGATTTGCAACCTTGATGACTTTGTTACATTGGGCAACTTTACTTTCTCCACACCCTGCAAATAATAATGCGATCGCAGTAGTGACTGAAAGCATAAAACTTTGTTTAAATACGCGTTGCATAAATCCTATTATCTCCAACTAGATTTTGGGAAAGTTGGGCAGCAGAAATAGATGGCCAGCGAAAATACTTTTTTCTAAAAATAATCTTGATTTCTGTTGCCCTGTTACTTTATACTTCATTTTTTCGATAACGTGTATGTAATTACACTTAAGTAGCAAAATTTAACATTCGATATTCGGGTTGCAGTTTATTGTCCCAATTTGGGAATTAACTTCAATGTCGCAGCAGTGTTATCTGTGACATTCTTTTGTTGCGACAACATCTGGTGATATTCAATATTGCGCCAAGAGTCAACCATATCGTTGTAGTGGGTATGGAAAGCATGGCCTGATTGTCCAGGTGTATGAATTGCAACTGAGTTATCCAAATTTCCCAAATCTACGATCATCCGCAGGGAAGGAATATCTGTCACCTCAAAGGATTTATTTGCTCGCCATCGGTTAGCATTCACTGTTTCGCCGTTACCAGCAGTCGCAAATGCACCACGATTAAATAAACCTTCAATCGGTGCAACCCCAGATTTACCCAAAGTGGCATTACGGAAAGTAACAGTATGTAGTTTGCCCCAATTCCAGTTTTTCGGATCTTTGCTTTGAATCCCTTCTAGTTCATCCACGGCTTCTGTAAAGGATTGCCGCAGGATGTCGTCTCGGTTCTCAACTTTTGCGGTGTTGCGATTATCCCACCAAGAACTATTGGGCTGTTTTACCAAATTTGCTACCACAGCATACCAGCGATCGCCCCCATTGGGAAAGTATCTCTCAGGTAACTGATCGTGAAATGTGTCTCTTAGCAAGTGTTTCCAGAATACTTCAAACAAGGCAGCAGCCGATGATGTCATTCCCAACTGCAAATTCCAATCTCGTAGAAGTTTTTGGGCTGCTTGCAAGCGAGGGGTATCAACTGTGATAGATTGCAGTAGCGGTACTAATGTTTGTGCATTGAGATTGCGATCGTCACCCTGTATCTGCTGCACATCTTCTAGAGAAATCGGTTCGGTTTGTTGTGAAATCATCTCAACGATGCGCTGTGCCCGATAGCCATAAACCCAATCTGCGGTAATTAAATAAGGATATTTACGCATCGCTAAATTATTGGCAGTAGCAATATAGCCTTGAGACGGATTGAAACTTTTGGGTAACTTCTCAAAGTCAATATAGCCTTGCCACTCATATTCATCCGTCCAACCAGGAACGGGATAACGTCCATTTCCCTTGGCACGAATGGGGAATTTACCAGGCATTTGGTAGCCAATATTGCCATCCACGTCAGCATAGACCAAATTTTGAGCCGGGACATCATAATTACTAGCAGCAGTGCGAAATTCTTGCCAGTTTTGGGCGCGATTGATTTGGGGAATAGCATACCCTAATTTCGAAGGTTCTAGGGCTGTCCAGCGCAAAGCTACCGCATAGTTTTGCGGTATTTCTAATGGCTGACTTGGCTGGAACTTCTTAAGATTGGGTGAAACATCAGAGAGAATCGGCCCATGTCGGGTATAGCGCACTGTTTGCACAATCGGCTGACTTCCCGCAACTTGAATCGTCTCTTGCAGGAGTTTCATGTCAACCCATTTGCCATTTACCTCATACTGATTGGGGTTTTTGGGATTGATTTTCTCAATGTATAAATCCATCACATCAGATAGTACATTAGTTACACCCCAGGCAATGCGATCGCTATGACCGATAATTACCCCAATCATTCCCGCAAAGGAAAAGCCAGTAACGTTGTATGGACATTCTGCACTCTTAGATATGCAGTGCAAACCAACCTCGTACCATATAGAGGGTATTTGTACACCTAAGTGGGGGTCATTTGCCAAAATTGGCTTACCTGTATCTGTAAGCTCACCGGATATCACCCAGTTATTGGAACCAATGCCTATCCCCGTAGGCCCAATGAGTTGTTCCAAAGCCATCATCGGCTTGGTAATTGACTCTATTACTTCCTCAATACCAAAAGCGGTGAATTGTGTCTCGTCAGAATTTTCATCCTCTCCTGTTTTCCCTTTTTGGAACTCAGGTAAAATCGCTGGCAAGTCCTGAGGATAAGGTGGATAAAGTTCTTCTACTTGAGTGGGAGTAAGGGTTTTAAGTAGTATGGCACGTTCAACTTCACTCTGGAAATTTGTACCCAAATCGTAAGCCATCACCTTCCCCCAAGTTAGAGAATGCAATATTTGCCAAGGTTCTGGCTTATACCCAGGATTGAGGAATTTTAGCACAGCGTATTCTAGACTCAGGGCGTTACCTTGATGCTCTTTCAGATAAGCATTGACACCATCTGAATATGCTTCCAGGTATGCCTTCATCTCTGCATTGATTTCCTGAATTTCTTGCTGCGCCACCCTCGCCCAACCCATTGTCCGCAGATATCTATCAGTGTCAAGCTGAGAGGAACCAAACATTTCTGAGAGTCGCCCAGAACCAATGTGTCGCCAAAAATCCATTTGCCAAAAACGGTCTTGGGCGTGGATATAACCTTGCGCCATAAATAAATCGTGAGAGTTGGCAGCATAAATGTGGGGAATTCCCCATTTATCTCGCTGGACGGTTACTTCAGCTTTGAGTTCAGGTAGTTGAATTGTGCCACTCTCTTGCGGAAAGGATTGGCGCACAGTGTAGGTGGCGAATCCCACTAACAATAGCCCCAGCACTAACAGCACAATTAAAGTTCTTTTGAGAATCCGAGGAAACCAACGTTTCCTGAAGTTTTTTATTTGGGCTTGCAGTGGCATTGTTTAGTGAAATTACGCAATGTTACAACGTTGATATTACAGTAGAGCGAGCAATATTAATTTGATGCCCACAAAATTCTGGAGAAACTCCTCTAAACAAGTTGGCTGGTTAGAAAAAGAGACAAGGGAGCAGGGGGCATAGAGCCTGTTGCGCTAGCTTCCCGCTCTTTACGACAGGACTTACGCAAAATAATGGAAAAACGTTCGCGTAGCGTGCCGGAGGCATACCGTAAAGGCGCATAGACGCGGAGCGGCTTCCCGCAGGGTAGGACACAAAGGAATGAGAGTTTCAGAGAGTTATTGCGTAAGTTTTATAGGAGAGCCACTTAGTAGAAGTGGGGGACTTAGACCTATATTCCGAAGAAGCTTCACGACAGTAAAAAAGAGTGATTTCTCCCTGCGTCTTCGATTGAGCAATCATCTGGCAATTAGAGCGTTGCTGATTGCGTGCGGTATGAAAATGATTGTGCTTTGTGGTGAAAATCCTTGTAGAGACGTAAAATTTTACGTCTCTACATCCAAAATTCATACCTCGATTCAGCAATGCCGCAAATAGTTCAGTATTGATAGCCTACCCATCACAATAGGCTATCAATACTCTGTTTTTTCTTGACAACTTTATTGGTCAAAAAGCTTACTTCAAAGTTCCCAAAACGGGCGCTACCTCAACCTCTGAAATTTGCGGAACCAATAATCGATTAGCATAAATCTGAGGATTTGTTTGCGAGACTATGGCATAAGACTGGCGAAGATTAGCATTCACTGCTACAGTTTTCACGTCGTACATTTGCATCGCCATCTTGGGATAGAAACCAATACCAATAATCATCAGCAGAAAACAGGCAGCGATAAACACTTCACGGGGTCTAGCATCGTCGTAGACTGCATCTTCTGGCACGAAGCAATCTGTACCAAAACAAACTGTTCCCTCATCTTCTTGATTTTCTGATCCTGCATTATTAATGTCGCATATCAGCGCTGCACCCTGACCATAAAATACCTCTCGCAGCATGGAAAGTAAATAAATGGGTGTGAGGATAACTCCAACTGCGGCGAGAAAAACTGTGACAGTGCAGAAAGTTGAACTGTAAACGTCACTGCTTGTCATACCAACAAATACCGATAGTTCGCCAGCAAAGCCGCTCATACCGGGAAGTGCTAGAGATGCCATCGCTCCAATTGTAAACAGGGCAAAGACTTTGGGCATGGCTTGACCAATACCGCCCATATCTTTCATTACCATTGTGTGGGTGCGATCATAAGTAACTCCAGCCAAGAAGAACAGCACTGAGGCAATCAAACCATGCGAGATCATTTGCAACATTGCACCGTTGATTCCCAAATCAGTGAATGAGGCAATCCCAAGCAGCACAAACCCCATGTGGGAAATCGACGAATAAGCCAAACGCCGCTTCATATTCGTCTGAGCAAAGGAGTTTAATGCACCATAGATAATGTTGACAACACCCAGAATGGCTAGAACCGGCGCAAAGTAAATGTGTGCATCGGGGAGTAGCTCAAGATTCAGGCGAATTAGTCCATATCCACCCATCTTTAGCAACACACCAGCCAAAATCATCGATACAGGAGAGGATGCTTCGCCGTGGGCATCAGGCAACCAGGTATGCATCGGGAAAACAGCGAGCTTGACACCAAATGCAATCAATAACCCTGCATAAAGTAGCAGTTGTAGACCAAGGGGATATTCCTTATTTGCGAGGGCAGTTATGTCAAATGTCATATCACCGCCGCCGTATAACCCCATTGCTAAGGCTGCGACCAAAATAAATATAGAAGCGGCTGCGGTATACAACAAAAATTTCGTAGCCGCATAACGCCGTCTTTGTCCACCCCAAATACAGACTAGTAGGTAGACGGGAATCAGTTCTACTTCCCACATAATGAAAAATAGCAGCAAGTCTTTGGCAACGAACACCCCAACCTGTGCAGAATACAGCACTAGCATTAAAAAATAGAAGAGGCGGGGGCGGTGATCGACTTGCCAAGCTGAAAAAATCGAGAGTGTGGTGACAAATCCTGCTAGAAGCACAAGTGGCACTGAAAGTCCATCAACTGATAATGCCCAGTTCAAGCCTAACTGAGGCATCCAGGCATAACTTTCTACAAGTTGAAAACTAGCATTGTTGGCATCGTAATGCTTCCAAAAGGCATAGCACATCAAGGCAAAGTCTGCAATACCTACACCCAGTGCATACCACCGCACGAGCTTGCCATCTTTATCAGGTAGCACAGGGATGAGCAGGGAAGCAACGAGTGGCAGCAAGACAATCGCGGTAAGCCAGGGAAATTGATCCGCTATCATGTATATGAGGAAAAATACTTATTTGTTCGTCAATTATGTCATTTTACTAAAGTGTGTAACAATTTCTTAATAAATCTTCTTACAGGTAATCGTTTTGACTAAAAAACAATTATTGTTCAGCATATTTACGGCACTAATCCAGCCCGCAAAGCACGGACGGCAGCCTGTGTACGGTCAGCAACACAGAGTTTATTGAGAATACCTCTAACATGAGTTTTTACAGTACCGACTGTTAAATAGAGCCTTTTAGCAATTTCTGCATTGTCACACCCAGCGACAATCAACTCTAAAACATCCATCTCTCGGTGAGTTAAAGGATAGCTGACTATACTTTTCTCAACATCTGGGTCAATACCTTCAATCAAGACTCTTTTTCCAGATGCGCCTCTGCTACCATCGGGGAAATCTTGACGTATTTGCTGTAGTACAAGGTCTGCGATCGCAGGATCAATCCATGAGCTACCTGCATAAGTCGTTTGCACAGCCTCAACTAGTTTCTCTGTTTCGATATCCTTCATGCAATAAGAATCTGCACCTGCTGCAAAAGCGGCTAAAACTGCCTGCTCGCTATTCTGCATCGTTAAAATTAGCAGCTTTGTGGTGTAATCTTCATTCTCTGCTTGATATTGCCTAAATGTGCGTGTTAGCTCAATACCATCCATGTCAGGCAAACCGATGTCAATAGTGGCAACATCAGGCTTGAGAGTTTTCAGAAGCTTGATGCCGTCGGCTGCATTGGCTGCTTCACCAACAATGTTAAACTCTGGCTGGGTTTGTAAGGCAGACCGTAAGCCGATTCTCGTAAGGTTGTGATCTTCGATCACGAGGATCTTGATTTCACTCATAGTTGCTTAATTTTACTGCTATCTATCTGGAGTACAGATTAAAATAATTTTGTTCTTCTATTCGGTATCTTATACAAAAAGCAATGCTTTTGGTATTTTTCCTGAACTTCATCTACCATTAGACATAAATAACTTTATCTTGGAAGTTTTTCTCAGGCAAGAGTTTCCATCTGCCAATATAATTCAATCAAAAAATATTTTTATACATTCACCGGATGATAGATTTTTTATGGTAGACAATTTTTCACTGAAAATTCAGCTAGCAAGCAAAAGTCGGTAACTATTAAATAATTACCCTTGCAGTGGCTATGATAGCCTAAATACAATGGATTAAGCGACCTTAACCTAAGACCCAGACACAGATATTGTTTGGAGAAGTAAACGAATAATCTACTAAGTAGAGAATAATAACATTAAACTAATTAATGCTAATCTTGCTTTGTTTAGCAGTATTTTTACTTAGAAAACAAGATACTCAATTCGGGAAACTTTAAAGGAAAATGTGAATCCTTAATAATCTCAGCGCTGGTAAAGTAAGCTATTACTAGATTTGCTAGCGATAGCCAAGCACTTCTTTTTTTTATTCAGCCATGTCTTTAACTAAAAGTGTCAAAAAAGATAAAATTCTCGCTGTCGATGATGTTTTTGACAATCTACTGGTCTTAGAAGCAGTCCTAGAAGATGAGGGCTATGAAATTAGCTTGGTGGAAGATAGCAAAATTGCTCTGGCTATGGTTGAGGAGTCACCACCAGACATCATTCTCTTAGATGTGATGATGCCAGAGATAGATGGCTATGAATTTACTCGACGCATCCGACAGAATCCGGCGTTGCCATTTATCCCTATTCTGCTGCTAACGGCTCACTATGAGTCTAGCGTTGTGGAAGGACTCGATGCTGGTGCAGATGACTTTATTCGTAAACCATTCGATCCTGATGAACTACATGCACGAGTGCGATCGCTCTTGCGCCTCAAGCATAGCATCGACGAACGAGATCAGATGGCTAACCTGCGGGCAGATTTTGTCTCGCGTTTTACTCACGATTTACGTATACCGTTAGTAGCCTCCAACCGCGTTTTAAAATTATTGTTGGAAGGCAGGTTTTGCGAAGTTTCGCCACAATTGCAAGAAATCATTGATACCATGATTGGCAGTAATCAAGACCTGCTGGAAATGGTAAATACCTTGCTAGAAGTTTATCGTCATGAAGCGGGCTGTAAAACCTTAAAAATTTCTCCCTGCAATATTGAAGAACTAGTTAGTGAAGTTTCCCAAGAATTAACTCCCTTAGCTGAAGAAAAAGGATTAATTGTAAACATAGAGCGAGATGAAACTGCAAGCACCGTCATGGGCGATCGCTTAGAACTGCGGCGAGTTTTAACAAATATTATCGGCAATGCTATCAAATTTACAGACAAAGGTTCTGTAGATATTCACTGCCATCTCACTCCAGCAGATGTGACTATTGATATCCAAGATACGGGGCCGGGAATTTCTAAACAAGATCAGGCAATATTATTTGAGCGATTTCGTCAAGGTAAACACCAGCGTTCTGGTAGTGGTTTGGGACTATATCTATCTCGCTGTATTATCGAAGCACATCAAGGCACAATTGATGTAACATCTGAGCCAGGGCAGGGTAGTACATTTACTATTCGTCTACCTGTAGCAGCCGACAATTAAAAGTGAGGAAATTTTAGAATAAAAAATAGTGTTCACAGACAAAATCCGTGAACACTAAAAGATGGGAGGAGTCAGGCAAAAAATTATTACTTATCAATTTCTGGAACAACATTGGGACGTTCTTTCTCTTCCCAACCTACAGGACGTTTGGAATTGTACCAAGCAATTGACCCTATAGTAACAGCAGCGATAAAGCCCAATCCTAATAACGCTGTCAGCACAATAAAATAACTAGAATTACCTTGTGATGTTAAAGGGATGTCTGTTAAAAGATAGGTAAATAAAAGATTAATCATGAATCGACACCTTTTGAAAATCTATGAGAGGTTGCAAAATGTATTGTGAAATCGGTATTTTAAA
Organism: Nostoc sp. UIC 10630; assembly: GCF_010747425.1. Classification (NCBI taxonomy): domain Bacteria; kingdom Bacillati; phylum Cyanobacteriota; class Cyanophyceae; order Nostocales; family Nostocaceae; genus Nostoc; species Nostoc sp. UIC 10630. The sequence goes on along the minus strand of NZ_JAAGOG010000046.1, from coordinate 8,100 downwards.
AATGCCTAAAAACCAAGCTAAAAACAGATTTAATAGAGGAAGAAGGTTTAGCAAATAATTATTTAGCCTACACCTTCTTCCTAAATCAAGTTCAGCCTATTCTAAAGTCTTTTTTACTTCATCTTTGATATTTTCAGCAGTGTGACGAACTTGGGCTTCAGCTTGTTTAGCTTTACCTTCAGCTTTATCGTTAGGGTTGCCAGTTACTTCACCAACTGCTTCTTGTACTTTTCCTTCGACGTTCTTTGCAAAAGCCTTTGCTCTATCTTCGATACTCATATACTTTTTTCCTTATGTTAACTAGTGATTATTTATTGCTTGCTAAGAAAGCGTTGCAATGTTTATATATTACTTTTAGACAAGTTTTAATTCTTCTATCTGGCGATGTTTTTATGAAGAATATTTGTGTCCATTGTACATAGTTATTTAAAGGTTAAATTCATCTTTAAGAATTCAAGTAATATCCAAAAGATAGAAAGGATTTATTCTATTATTCTATCTTGAGAGAAAATCATTTGCTACTTTAGCTAGATAATGATGCAGATGTCTAGCCTAAATTAGCGGTTAAGAAATACTCAGAATGTGAAAACTGCAACTTGAGTTAGCAGTACGGCTGCACAAACAAGTAATTTATTATACTTTAAGCGCTGATAAACATCTGGCACAACAAAATAGATAGTCGAGATATAAGAAAATATTCTAATATTCCAATACTGCTTACTTAAATGGAAAAGGGTAAGGGGAAAAAGAGTGCAAGACTTGATATATAAGGTTTTTCCCCTTTAAGCTTTCCCTTAACCCCAAAACCCGACAAGTATTGTCTAATATTCGTAGTTCCAGAAAAATGGTGTTGTCACAAATCTTAGGCGGAAAGAAACATAATTTTTCAAGTTTTAACTGAAGAGTAGTTTAGCTAGTGCAAGAAAGCAGAGAGAAGTCTGTAGATTTTTCTGCGACTTTCCGCAGGGTACGGAACTTCAAAGAGACAGCAGGAAAGAAAGCTTGATTTACAAGCTTTTGTTACCTTTTTAAACTGGATAGTTATTTATGCTATACCGCACTAGTAAAACTTGTAACTAATTTCTCACTAAAGACAGCAAGAACAAGTATTTACGTTTATTTCTATTTATCAAGGTATTTATGCAATCAAATTCTACTACTCAACCAACTTCTAACTCCCAATATGTAGATTCTCGGATGCAAACTGATGTATCTGTTAACATTTTCATCGGATTTTCTATTTTAATTACAATGATTGTGTTTGTAGGATTTAATATCTATAAGAAACACCGTGCGGCTGTTCTCAGTCAGCAAATTGCTTCATTAGAAAAACTGTGGCTTTTGAATATTAAGAAAAAAAGAGCTTGAAGAAAAACAATATAGACAATGAAGTACTTATTTATAATTTGGGTGCTTATACTCTCTTTAATCGCTCCTAATGCGGCGATCGCTCAAGCAAGACAACCCTACACCTTAATATCGGGACTTGGCGCAATCCACCATCCAGTTTCTACTGCTAATGCTCAGGCGCAAGAGTTTTTTGATCAGGGATTAAATTTAATTTACGCTTTCAATCATGATGAGGCGGTGCGTTCTTTTCAACACGCAGCCAAACTCGATCCGTATTTAGCGATCGCATATTGGGGTATTGCTCTGGCTTTAGGCCCCAATATTAACTTAGAAATCGATCCCAATCGAGAATTAGCTGCTTACCAAGCGGTACAGCAAGCTTTAGCACTTTCCACCAAAGCATCTAAGCAGGAACGAGACTACATTACCGCCTTAGCAAAACGTTACTCCCAAGATCCTGGTGCAGACTTGTATCAACTAGCGGTAGACTACGCAAAAGCAATGGCAACCCTAGTTGAGCTATATCCTGATGATTTAGATGCGGCAACGCTTTACGCTGAAAGCTTGATGGATCTGCATCCGTGGCAGCACTGGACTAAAGATGGAAAGCCACAGCCAGATACAGAAAAAATTGTGGCTATTTTAGAATCAGTTCTCAAGCGTAACCCGAATCATACGGGGGCCAATCATTACTATATCCATGCGGTGGAAGCCTCGCCTTCCCCAGAAAGGGCCCTTGTCAGTGCCAAAAGACTAGGAACCCTAGCGCCAGCAGCAGGACACTTGGTACACATGCCTTCCCATATTTATTTTCGTGTAGGAGATTATGAAGGGGCAATGCAGGCGAACGAGCAGGCGATCGCTCAAGATGATATTTACATCAAAAAATATCAAGTCCAGGGTACTTACCCCATGATGTACTACAACCACAATGTACATTTTCTCATGGTGGCCAGCAGCATGGCAGGAAAATATGAAGATGCTCTCCAAGCCGCAGATAAATTAGTCGTAAATGCTACTGCTATAAACCCATATATACCAATGCTTGAGGGATTCCTGGGCAGCAAAATGCTGATTCAGACACGCTTTAGTGATTGGGATGCCATCTTAAAAACTCCTGCTCCCGATGTTAAATTGCCTACTACCACAGCACTTTGGCATTTTGCTCGCGGTATGGCTATGGCTACCACAGGCAAACTTGAAGAGGCAGCAAGTGAAAGTCTGGCATTACTTGCTGCCAAACAGGAAATTTCTACCGAAGCAACTATCGGATTAAGCCCCGCCAGTCGCATTTTAGACATTGCCTCAAAAGTTCTCGATGCCAAAATTGCTACAAAAAATAATGATTATGAATATGCCATTCAATTATTAGAAAAAGCGACAGTAGCAGAAGATGCGCTTGATTACGTAGAACCACCAGACTGGTACTTTCCCACGCGGGAATCTTTGGGCGCTGTGCTTTTGGCTAAGGGTGATTATAGAGAGGCGGAGAAAGTCTTTCGTGCCGATCTAGAAAAGTATCCCCATAATGGGCGTTCTCTATTTGGCTTACAGGCAACTTTGCAGGCATTGGGGAAAGAAGACGCTGCTCAAGTTGTCAAAGCCGACTTGCAAACAGCTTGGAAAGGTCAAACAATTCGGGGTTTTAGATTTTAGCAAGAAAGGTAGAAGGCAGAGGGCAGGAGGCAGAAGGAATACTGCCCTCTGCCCTCTGCTGCGAACCATTGCGGAGCAAGGGTTTAAGCCCCACTCCAAAATCTTTGATTTGGTGTCCTGCAAGACGATCCTGCGTCGCTAACGCTGCGCTATCAGTGTAGGTCTGTTCGCGGAGCGTCTCCTAGAGAAGCCTACACGCTCATTGCAACCTTCTGCCTAGCCTTCGGCAACGCTTCCGCGAACTGCCTTCTGCCTCCTGCCTCCTGCCTTCTTCACATTGGCCCCATACCTAGCGGGTTATCCAAAAAAGTACAAGCCGAAATAGCCTTTATTTGTTGCCTGACTTTGGCTTTCGTATTAAAATTTTGGAGTAATGCTTCATGGTTAATGCAGTCAAACATTCAATTCGGATATTCTAAAGATGTGCCCCTGTATGTCTGATTTCCTTTATCACCCTACAGGATTTATCTTCTTCCATTTCCAACCCTTTTTTGTATTGGGCTGTACTTAGGGTAGCTGGGGCAGGCGATCGCATTTACGCGATCGTATCACTGGTTAACTATCTACTGGATGCAGAGAGATGGCTCTTATGTCATCCTAGATTTAGGAGAGTTAATTTAGTGACGTCTTTGATTTTAGTATTGAAAGGCTTTTCCTTTTAGTATTTACAGACTTCTCAGAGAAATTAAAATCTCTACACAGTGATGATTTTGGAGCGAATCGATGTCAATTTACGTAGGTAACCTCTCTTATGACGTTACACAAGAAGATTTAAGTGGTATTTTTGCAGAATATGGTACTGTAAAGCGAGTACAAGTACCTACTGACCGTGAAACAGGTCGTCCGCGAGGCTTTGCTTTTGTGGAAATGGGAACTGAAGCGGAAGAAACAGCTGCCATTGAAGCTCTCGACGGTGCTGAGTGGATGGGTCGCGACCTGAAAGTAAATAAGGCTAAACCCAAGGAAGATAGAGGTGATAGAGGTTCCTTTGGTGGAAACCGAGGAGGATACGGCGGTGGCGGCGGACGCGGCGGACGCTACTAAACTTTGGAAACAAAAAAAATTTACCAATAGTCTTAAGGTCAGACAAACAACAGTCTGTCTTTTTTTTGTAATGTTCCCGCCTGATTAAGTCAACTTAGTAGGAGAAATAATGACCCAAGTAATTGTCGGTGACAATGAACACATTGAATCAGCCTTACGACGATTTAAGCGAGAAGTTTCCAAGGCTGGAATTTTTCCAGACATGAGAAAGCATCGTCATTTTGAAACACCCTTAGAAAAACGCAAGCGCAAAGAAGTCGCCAAGCACAGACAGAGTAAGAGAAGTTTTCGTAATTAAGGGCTGACATAGCTATAAAAGAAAACCTTCATAGATTCTATGAGGGTTTTCCTTTTGCCTATTTAAAAATCAGGAAACCTCAAGAAACGCTAAAATCAAGTCAGCCTTTGTATTGTAGCGGTTGTGTCCCACATCACTCAGAGTGCGGTTCACTGCATAAATCCTGATTGTCAACGTCCTTATCCCCAACCTTGGGGAAACAAATTTTGCAACAGCTGTGGCGCACCGCTAGAGTTGTTAGACCGCTATGTTCCACTTCAGCCATTAGGTTCGGGAGGATTTGCTCAAATTTACACGGTTTGGGATGAAAAAACTCAAACCGAGAAAGTGCTGAAAGTGTTGGTAGAAGATTCACCAAAGGCACTGGAATTATTTACCCAAGAGGCGGCAGTTTTATCTAGTTTGCAGCATCCAGGTGTGCCCGCAGTCGATGCTGAAGGGTATTTTCAGGTACAACTGTTTAACCCCAAGCCGCACCAACTACCTTGTCTGGTAATGGAAAAAATCAATGGACGGACTTTAGAGGAGATATTAAAAAAGTTTCCCCAAGGATGTCCAGAGAAGTTGGTTGTCAACTGGTTTGCCCAAACTGTAGAGATTTTACAAGAATTACACAAACGTCAAATTATTCATCGGGATATTAAACCTTCTAATTTAATGCTGGGCACATCTTCGCCCACTGTCAGCCTACCTCAAGGGCAAATAGAAGGCGATCGCCTGGTACTAATTGATTTTGGTGGGGCCAAGCAATTTAGCCCCTCTAAGCTGCGTTCTCAGTCTAGTTCCACCCGATTATTTTCTTCTGGTTACAGTCCACCAGAACAAGTGAGTGGAAGTATTGTCGGGCCAAGTGCCGATTTTTATGCCCTTGGTCGAACGGTGATTGAACTGCTAACAGGCAAATACCCGCTCGAGTTGGAAGATCAACAAACAGGGAAATTGCGCTGGCGTACTGCGGCGAATGTCAACCCGCAACTAGCAGATTTACTAGATGAGATGGTGCAGGAGGATGTGCGATCGCGTCCAGCAAATGCAGCTATGATTCAAAAACGGTTGGCGAAGATTTCTCAACCATTACCGCCGCCGGGATTATTTGCCCAACTGCGAGATCAGTTGAAGCTTGCTTCAACGCAAGTTTCCCAGAGATTTACACTGCTAATCCAAGCTATTGAACAAGTTTTAGCGAACTTTAGCCAAGCTGTCACTAAAACCGTTATTTTTATCGCTCAGACAATCATCAAAATTTTCCAAGCTTGTTTGGCGACGATTTGGGCGATGATTTTGGCTTATGTTGGCGCTTGTTTTGGTGCGATCGCTGGTTTTATTTTGGCATATCACACCAACTTGGGGAGTTGGGTTGTGGAATTTATTTCAAGTCAGCTAAACCAATTAGTCCCAAATACTCAAACCGTCTTTGGGGCAGATATTTTGGTATTCATCGCCGCAGGCTGGGGAACCGCTTGGGGACTGACAGCATCCGGGTGTTTTGGTCAACGGCGGCGCTTTTTAGTAGCATCGCTGATGGGCATGATTAGCTATGGATTTGGCTGGTTCATTTTGCAATTAATCACACCAAAAGACAGTGGCGAGGGCTTAGTGGCAGTGATTCTAGTAGCAGCTTGCCTACTCACATTAAGCTTAGGTCTTCGCAGCCATCACATAGTGTACGCCGTGTTAGCTGCCTTTGGTAGTGCGATCGCCTACGCATTTTTGATTGTTTTGAGGTTGGCACCACCGCTCTTCCAATTTACTAGTCAACCAGCCTGGTCAGAGTTACAGTTACCTCTGATTTTTTTTGGTTCTGTAGGCTTCTTTATCAGCTTCTGGTTAGGAGTGAGTTACTACCTAATTGTCCCTGGATTGCGCTTTTTAGGGTGGCGATGAAAGAGGAAGGAGGGATTCCTATATTTAGGACTTGCGTAAGCGGTATTGGCAGAAAGTAGGAGCAGGGAGCAGAGGGAAAAGGATTTCAGCATTTGCGCTTTGGGGAAACTTCCAAGGCGATCGCCCTTTGACTCGTTGTATAACTATATTTATAGCTATTCTAAAAACAGATGACCCGATGTTATGAGGTGGGTTGCGAATGCTGAACATTTCTCTGCCAGAGCAGGTTCAATCGTTTGTCGAGGAGCAAGCTAAAGTAGAAGGCTTTAACTCACCGCATGAGTATATCTATCAATTGATTTTGCGGGAACAGGCGCGGGTCGCCCAGCAAAACCGGGTTGAGGTGCTGCTACTAGAGGGGTTAGACAGCGGAGAAGCAATTGTTGCAACCGATGATTGGTGGGAGCAGAAGCGTACTCAGCTAGTTGAACAATTTCAGCAGCCAGATGCATGACGAAACGCATTATCATCTTGCCGTTGGCAAGCCAAGATTTGGATAACTATTTTGCATACATTGTAGAAAATAATGTTGAAGCTGCCTTGCATTTCTTTGATTCTGCTCGGATGACTATTGCCCAACTTGCCAAAATGCCAGAAGTGGGTAGCCTTTATCGCGTTAGCAATCCTCGTTTACAGGGACTACGAAAGTGGGCAGTGAAACACTACCGGAAGTACCTGATTTTTTACATTGTATGGGAGGATGCCATTGAGGTTGTACGAATCCTATACGCAACACAAGATATCAGCAGCATTTTGGATAGTGAGGGATAAGGAGCGATCGTTGAAAAGCTGATTTTACCAATATGCGATCAGCGATCGCGCTTTGAGGAACGAAACCCAACATTTTCATTGATTTGTTGGGTTTTACTTCCCTACGGGACGCTACGCGAAGGTTCAACTCAACCTATATGTAGAGTTTATGGTTTTAATCAAGTGCCCAAAAACAAGATCCCCCTAGCCGTATTTTTCATCGAGCTAGGGGGATCACATATATGGTAGTCTATAAAAGGTTCGGTATAGTTCCTTACGAATCGATTCTATAGCCTATATTTCAGTTTGGGTAGTATTACCATTAGAATTTATAGTATTTTTACAGCTTCTTAATGAATGCTTCATCCCTGTTCTTCCCTAGAGAAGCGGTATATGTGAGTATGACAGTACGCAATGTGCGTAACTTGTCATTTTTGTAGATATCTGTAAAAAATATGAAATTTAAGATTGTTGCTACCGTCGTTTTGTTAGCTTGTTTTGGGTTTGCAGAGCAGGCCCTGGCGTTAAATCAACTAGATTTGGATCAGTTGAAGGCAACAAATGCCTGTCCTAGGTGTAGTTTGAATGGTGCTGACCTAACTCAACTGAATCTAACTGGAGCAAATTTGCGAGGGGCTGACTTGAGTGGTGCAACATTATCTAAAGCTAATCTTACCAATGCCGACCTCACCGGTGCAAATTTAGAAGGTGCGATTCTGAATTCGGTCAATCTTATAGGTGCTTCCTTAACCGGAGCAAATTTGAAATCAGCATCCCTGGAAAACGCTGATTTATCTTATGCCGGTTTTATCAGTGCCAATTTGGAAGCAGCAAACTTAAAAGATGCTAAATTGCAGTTTACTAATTTTCGGGGGGCTAACTTCCGACTAACAACTATGGCGAATGGTGTCGTCACCTCTGATAAGCCCTATGGTTGGTCTTTAGAGCGTCAAAATCCCAGAGAATGTAACGAGTTCAAACCCGAAAATACTCCAGGCACAACCTGTTATTCAAAATAAATGGGGAATTGGGAATGGGGAATGGTTAAGTTGTTATTAATTAATCTCCCTCTGATCCCTGCTCCCTGCCCCCTGCTCCCTGCCCCCTTGCCCCTTCAC
>NZ_JAAGOG010000450.1:0-1123 GCF_010747425.1 Nostoc sp. UIC 10630 | reverse complement strand
GGGGAAGCAGGGGGAATTATTGAACAAGTCTCTCTCTCGTCTCTTCTTCATGTTGAATTCCCAATCCCCAATCCCCAATCCCTAATCCCTAATCCCTAATCCCTAATCCCTAACCCCTAAAAGTTATTCTTCATTTCCCGTATCCGCGCAAAGGTTTGCACTCCATCGCTACTCTTAACAGTTGATTGTAATGATGGCTGATCCCAACGTAAAAATGGATTGGTGTGCTTCTCCACTCCTAGCAGTGAGGGGATGGTAGCTTCTCCTCGACTACGGTAAGCTTTTACTTCGTTGAAGCGTCTTTGTAAGTCAGCGTTGTCGCCATCCACAGTTAAGGCAAATTGCAGATTTTTTAAGGTGTATTCGTGGGCACACCAGATACGTGTATTATCAGGTAGAGAACGCAGTTTGCTTAAAGAATCTACCATTTGGGTCGGTGTTCCTTCAAATAAACGACCGCAACCGCCGGAAAATAGGGTATCACCACAAAATAAATCGCCTGTCTCACTAGCTTCTTGGGGTGGAAAGTAGTAAGCGATGTGAGCGCGGGTATGTCCAGGAACGAAGATAACTTCAGCTATGCGGTCTGCAAACTCGACGCGATCGCCTTGTTGCAAAAATACCTTTTGTCCCGGAATTCTACCACGATCCTCAGCTCCTCCATAAACTATCAATTGGGGAAATTGTTCGATTAATTGCTTATTACCACCCACATGATCGTTATGGTGGTGCGTGTTAAAAATTGCTACCAAATCAGCTTTTAACTCTGCCAGTTTCTTTAATACTGGTTGAGCCTCTGCTGGATCGACAACAGCCGCGATATTGCGTTTGTCGTCATATAACAAGAATATGTAGTTGTCTGAGAGTGCTTCCAGACGGATTACCTGCATTACCTCTGCTCCCTTACAACATAAATGTTTGGTATTGAGTAGCAATCCTAGATTCCAGTGAATAATAGTGCTACATTCACAAGCTATATCAAGTGTTTATACTTTGTTTATTATAGCTGTAGTGCAATATTACCTATGATATTATACTTCTGTGTTTACACAGTAATTTTACCTAAATAAAGTAAAATTTAGATGAATTTATCAGTGAATTTTCTCTGGGAATAGTTATAAAT
>NZ_JAAGOG010000362.1:0-3904 GCF_010747425.1 Nostoc sp. UIC 10630 | reverse complement strand
GATTAGGGACTGGGGACTGGGGACTGGGAAAATTTTGTATATTTAATACTCAATCCCCAATACCCAATACCCAATACCCAACCCCCAATCCCTTTAGAGGTGTCATGGCTTATGAGATGAGAAAACAAAGAGCGATCGCAGTTGATTTGTTCGCTGGCGCGGGTGGTATGACTCTTGGCTTTGAACAAGCTGGTTTTGACGTGCTAGCATCTGTAGAAATCGACCCTATCCACTGTGCAACACATGAGTTTAACTTTCCTTATTGCTCAGTGTTATGTCAAAGTGTTGTGGATACAACCGGTGAAGAAATTAGGAGTCGGTCTAAAATTGGCGATCGCGAAATTGATGTGGTAATTTGTGGCTCACCATGTCAAGGATTTTCTCTAATTGGTAAACGGGTTGTTGATGATCCGCGAAATTCTTTAGTGTTTCACTTTCATCGGCTGGTTTTTGAGCTAAAACCGAAATTTTTTGTAATGGAAAATGTTCGGGGAATCACAGTTGGTCAACATAAACAAATCCTCCAATCTCTAATTAGTGAGTTTAAAATTTACGGTTATAAAGTAGAAGAGAATTACCAAATTCTCAACGCTGCAAATTACGGAGTACCACAGTCCCGTGAGAGATTATTCCTCATAGGGGCAAGGGAGGATGTAGAGTTACCAAAATATCCTCAACCGATTACTAAACCAGCATTACCAAATAATTTAACTTCTAAAAAAATATCTGATATCCCCTTGAGTCCTACAGTCTGGGATGCGATTAAAGATTTACCTGAAATAGAAAAATATCCTGAGTTAGTAACAAGAGATTGGGTTGTTGGAGAATACGAAAAGCCTAGTAATTATGCTCGTGTACTTCGCGGTCTTAAATGCCTAAAAAATGATTATTCTTATAAACGTGAATATGATTTGCGAATCCTTTCTTCAAGTATAAGAACAAAACATTCTGCGGAAACTATTCAACGTTTTCAGGAAACTGAACAAGGTGAAAGAGAAAAAATTAGTCGTTTTCATAAGCTACATCCTGCTGGTGTCTGCAATACTTTAAGAGCCGGAACAGATAAGTATAGGGGTTCTTTCACATCTCCTAGACCGATTCATCCATTTACGCCTCGTTGTATTACAGTCAGGGAAGCGGCGAGATTACATTCCTATCCCGATTGGTTTAGATTTCATGTAACTAAATGGCACGGTTTTCGGCAAGTTGGTAACTCTGTACCACCGCTACTAGCAAAGGCTGTGGCTGGTGAAATTATTCGTAGTTTGAATATTTCCCCTTTTAAGCCGAGTTTGCGATACAAGTTGGGAGACGAGAAGCTACTACAGTTTAAAATGTCGCAAGCGGAACAATATTATCAGCGTGAGTAATAATACACTTTGTAATATGTGCAAGGTCGGGCTAAGTCCAAGCACGGAAGAATGTACTATCTTCCCAGATATTAGCAGTGCGTTGAGCGATCGCTGTCAATTCTTCCTTTTTAAGAGGCACAAAAGCCCGCGCTATCTTGACATTATTCTCTAATTGTGAAATGGTTTCTGCCGCAATTACACAACAATGAACTCCAGGCTGAGACATTGTGTAACCTAAAGCTTGCTCCATACCTGTCAACCCACCTGGTTTAAACAGTCGACCATAAGCCGGGACTTTCATGGCAATCACACCGACATTTTTTTCTTGAGCAACTGGTAAAACTACTGGGATAAATGGACGTGGGTGGTGTTGGTCGGCGGCACTCACAGGAATCAGCGTAGTGTGGAAAGGATAGCGACGTAACCCTTCGGCAATCACTTGAGGGTCGTGATGTCCGGTAATACCTGCGAAGCGCACCAGTTTTTGTTGTGTGGCTTCTTCTAAAGCTTTAATTGCGCCAGATGGACTAAAGATAGTGTCGAGTTCTTGAGAAAAAGAAACGTGGTGCAACTGCCACAAATCGAGATAATCTGTATTGAGACGTTTTAGCGATCGCTCCAATTCTCGCCAAGCTCCATCCCGATCTCTTTTATCAGTCTTGCTGGCTAGAAATATCTTTGAGCGATGGGATGGTAGCACTTTACCTAAATAATCTTCACTCGGCCCATAACTAGCCGCCGTATCAAAGTAGCGAATGCCAAGTTCCAGCGCTCTTTGAATTATTGCTGTAGCATTACCCTCTTTTCCTTCCCAGGATAGTGGCGTTTGTCCTGCTCCTCCTAACCCGAAGATCGGAAGATTTACTTGCGTGCGTCCCAGCATCCGTTCTGGCATAGTTGCTGGCGGTGTTGCGGTGTTAGTACTATTTTGCTGTAAAGCATTAGTTGCCACAATACCTCCAGTTACAGCAATGCTGGTAATTAGGAAATTACGCCGCGTCTTTCCTTCTGTCATAATTGGCTTCGGGGGCGAAATTACTTTTTATTATAAAATTTTAGCTAGGGGGGATTAATCTCAGAAAGCAAAATTACTGATAGTTTAGGAACACTGCGAAAGCGCTGATCGTTGGTTAGAAAAGTAGAACATTGAGTCAACAGTGCTGTTGCTGAATGGATAGCATCTGGTAATTTGATGTTAATACTGGCACGAAGTTGAGCAGCTTCAATTAAAATCTGACGACTGACAGGAATCACTGTTAAATTTTGTGAATTGCTAATCAGTTGTTGGTAAGTTGTCTGTTGAGCTAAGTCATGATTTTGGAAAGGTTTTACCAATACTTCAGCAAGTGATAATTCACTAGTTACTACACTCAAGTTACCTCGATCAATACTTTGGAATAACTGGGTTAAATCTTGGGCAAATGCTGGATGTCCTTCTAAAGCATAGATCCAAATGTTGGTATCTAGGTATACCTTTGTGCCTTGAATAGCATCTAGAATTCCCATGCATCTCGTTCTTGACGAATAAACTTATCCACTTCTTCCGGTGTCGCAAAACTGCCTTTAGCAGAGCCGATAAAGCTAGTTAAGGGCTTTTCAGAATGCTTTGAGGGTGACTCCAGAAGTACTATCACCTCTACAGTTGCACCTGCTGGAAGTTCTGGAGAAGAGATTTCTACTACACCACCAGGTTTGACGATCGCCTGTTGCCTTAGTCCATTAAGCATGATAATTTATCCTCATTAGTGTCGAACATCCCATTTCATCAGGATAGGTGAAAATCAGAGCGATGCCTACGGCGGCAAGCTACGCACTGCCTTTTCTAGCTTAATTTTGAGGTGCGATCGCATTACTTACTACCGACGGCATTTTTCTGAGCGTAGGTGATATTTTTCTGATACTCTATGATTTTCTGTTGAGCGATTGCATAATTTGGGCTGGAAGATGGCACAGTTTTCATAAGTGCGATCGCAGTTTCCCACTGACTTACAACTGTCTTCCACTCATCTGGAGATTTTGCTGATTGAGTAAGGTTAGCTGCATTAATTGCTTTACTTACTGCTTCTCGAAATGTATCAGTTTGAAGTAACACAATTGGAGATTCCGAAATGACTGGTGAGGGTGTAACTAATGTAGAATTTGATGGTATTTGTGTGTAGGTTTTAGATGTTAGAGGAAATATTTCTCCAAATTGTAAAGATAATAATATCACTACAGCAATTGAAAATACCAAAAAAAGGAACACCAAATTTTTTTTGAAATTACGATATTTATACTGAGTCTTAATAATTGCATTTTCTTCATCATTCGATAAAATATTGGATGTCATTTTGTGTAAACCCATTTCCCCGCGCAATCTATTAAGTTCTTGATCTTTATTTAAATCAGTCTTAGATTTAGTTGTATCTGTTTCTTTAGTACCAGAGTAAGCAGATATTATTCGGTGTCTGACCAAATATTCAATTTGATAAGTTACTTGAGTTTGGACTAATTGGCATTTAGTAGCAATGATATAGAAGGCAAGAGAAAGTGACCTAATTTCTTTTAGGGGC
>NZ_JAAGOG010000361.1:0-3912 GCF_010747425.1 Nostoc sp. UIC 10630 | reverse complement strand
AATTCTCAAGGTGCAATTTCTATTAAAATTGGTAATGAAAAAGTATTCCATATTAAAAATGGAGAAGTACTGACTGACAAATTAGGTTTAGCTCCGGCATCACAGAAAAATAAAGTTGTAAGTAATGAGCGAATCTATAGTGTAGAAGCTTTAGGAAAACAAGTGCAAGTATTGCAGAAAAAACTAAGCGAACAACAAAAACTTGTAGATAGTATCAAATCAGAACAGCTTTCACCCGAATCTTTATCACAACTAGCTGCTCAAGTTGCCGAAATGAGTAAATCCTTGGAGAAGCAGCAACAGTTGATTGAAAACACCCAAAAAGCATTGTCACAGGTAAATGAACAGTTTTTACCACAAGTTCAAAATACGGTTCTTCAAAATTGGGTGCGTACGGTTGAGAACAAGGTAAAACAAACTGCCAAGAATGTTTTTGAGCGCCTTTTAGATGTGCTGACACCCGAAGTAACGAAGCTCAGAAAGGAAATTACTTCACTTAAATCTCAAATTAATGAACAAATTACTAGCTTCAAGGATGAAGTTAAATATCAGACTATAAGAAATGAACTCAATCAACAAGTTGGTAACTTAACTCAAGAGTTGCGTACACAAGCAGATGGTGTTAAAAACACTATTGAGCAAAGCCTTATGGGTGTTAAGTCAGCTATTGACAATACTCGAACTGAATTACGGGCTACTGTTGATGATGTTAAAGGTCAAGCAATTGAACAGAGTGTCAAAGCAATGCTGAATATCTTGGGCAAAGATAACCCTGATGGTTCTAAGAGTTTTAAAAGTACAAATTTTGATTTTGAACGCCTTGGCGATAATGTAATTGTTCGTGCCAAAAACGGCGAGACTGTTCTCACTGATGGAGTTTTATCGCCTAACGTAAGTGACCAACAGTTACAGGCACTTGATAAGGTTCAATCTGTTGTTGATATGCATCATCAAATTCAGCAGGATTCTCAACAAGAATCACAATTTAGAAATATCCACAGGTAAGCCCGCATTTCTCACAAGCTTGAGGGAATATTGGGCAGAGGGGATTGAACTTGGCACATTGAACTCTCCTACTAGCGAACCTGCTCAAGAGCATAAGCGCAGACTTTGAGGGGTGTGGTGAGAAATCCGGGTGTTCCATGATCAAAGGGGAGCGTAAAAATGATACTAATCCTAATCATTGGTTTGTTGTTTGCACTGGGTGGAATAATTTTTCTAGCTTGGCTGTTTGTATTATTTCCACCTTCAATGCCAAAGTCAAAGTATCGTTCCCAAAGTTTTAAGCAATCGCCATTACTACCTAAGAGTACAAAATCGTCTGACATTTCATCTCAAAATTTTGTACGACAAAGCCCAGCACCAACGCAAAAGACTTTCTTAGCTAAAAACTTTAACAAGCCTGTACGACAAAGCTCAGTAGCAACCCAAAAGGCTTTCTTAGCTAAAAATTTTAAGAAGCAATTACTACCAAGCCCAGCGCGAACACCAAGGGTTAGATTACCTAAAAAGCTTAAAAAACACTTGAATAATATTGAGTACGCTAGTCAAGTATTACTTGAGCTTCGTAGCAGAACTCAATTAGCCAAATTACCAGTAGTAATCGCCACACTGCGTAGGATATCACCCTACGTTTTTGAGGAATTGGTACTCACTTGCTGCTTTGAACAGGGGTGGCAAATTCAACGCAACTTTCGGTACACCGGTGACGGCGGGATAGATGGTCGCGTGTTGATTTTGGGAAAGCTTTATGTAATCCAGGTTAAGCGTTATGCTGATTACATTAGCCCAAAACACATCAAAGATTTCGTATGCTGTATTGAAGGAGAAGGAGCTAATGGTGGATTCTTCGTGCATACTGGCATAACTGGACAGTTATCAAAACAATTGATTCGTCGCTCCGACAAAATAATCTTAGTGAGCGGTCAGAAACTAGTAAATTTTGTCTTAGGTAAGCAGTTTAAAATAGTGGGAATAACAATACCAGTAAAAACAGTGAACAGTTATCAGTAAACAACTAACCTATGAATGAATGAATTAATGGAAATATCTGATACATGATAATTGATAACTGATAACTGATAAGTTAGCGTCGAAACTGTAGATGCTCCCCGTTATCATCTGATTGTTGAGGGTTTATTTTCAATCTCTTCAGAATCGATGGTTTGTCATCTCTAATCAGTTGCCTAACGATGTTCATTTTCTCCTCAAAAGTCAAAGCTAAAGCATCAGTTGTAACACTCGTAAATAACTCGCTGACCTTTGCTCCTGTTACCTTTTCACCTTTGACATATTTTCCTACTTCCATAACTACTTCTGCCAATCTTTCAATATCTAAACCTTGAATCATCTGTTTGAGATGCAACTTTAATTCTGCTAGTAATGTTTTAGCTAAGGTTGACTCAGTAGCTGATTGCTCAACAGAGTTAGAGGTGGATAAAATAGCTCTCTTCTCTACATGAGATTGCAACTCAGTTGTCAATGCTGTTTCAAAGTCATTGAATGTACTTTTAGCAGTAACAAGTTGTTGATGAGACTGAGAAAGTTGTTCTGTTAATCCTAATATTGTTTGGGTCAAAGCAGACTCGATAGCTGATTGTTCAATATAATCAGAGATTGACAGAATAGCTTTATTTTCTGCATGAGATTGCAACTCAGCCGTCAATGCTGTTTCAAACTCATTGAATGTACTTTTAGCAGCAACAAGTTGTTGATGAGATTGAGAAAGTTGTTCTGTCAATCCTAATATTCTTTGGGTTAAAGCAGACTCAATAGCTGATTGCTCAACATAATCAGAGATTGACAGAATGGCTTTGTTTTGTGCATGAGATTGCAACTCAGCCGTAACCGCTTCATCAAAGTCATTAAATACAGTTTGAGCTTCAACTAACTGCTGATGAGATCGAGAAAGTTGCTCTGTTAAGCTTAATATTGTTTGGGTTAAAGCAGACTCGACAGCTGATTGCTCAATATAATCAGAGATTGACAGAATGGCTTTCTTCTCTGCATGAGATTGTAACTCTTGAGTCAAGGCTGTTTCAAAATCACTGAATGTACTTTTAGCAGTAACAAGTTGTTGATGAGATTGAGAAAGTTGCTCTGTCAATCCTAATACTGCTTGGTTTAAAGCAGACTCGATAGCTGATTGCTCAAAATAATCAGAGATTGATAAAATAGCTCCTTTTTCTGCATGAGGTTTTAACTCTTGAGTCAAGGCTGTTTCAAAGTCATTGAATGTACTTTTAGCAGCAACAAGTTGTTGATGAGATTGAGAAAGTTGTTTTGTTAACCCTAATACTGCTTGGTTTAAAGCAGACTCGATAGCTGATTGCTCAATATAATCAGAGATTGATAAAATAGCCCTCTTTTCTGCATGGGATTGCAACTCAGCTGTCAATACTTCCTCAAAGTCATTAAATGCAGTTTGATATTCAACTAACTGCTGATGAGATCGAGAAAGTTGCTCTGTTAATCCTAATACTGTTTTGGCTAAAGTAGATTCAATACTTGATTGCTCAATATAATCAAAAATTGATAAAATAGCTCTCTTTTTTGCATGAGATTGCAACTCAGCCGTCAATGCTGTTTCAAACTCATTGAATGTACTTTTAGCATTAACAACTTGTTGATGAGATTGAGAAAGCTGTTCTGTCAATCCTAATACTGCTTGGGTTAAAGCAGACTCGATAGCTGATTGCTCAACATAATCAGAGATTGACAGAATAGCTTTATTTTCTGCATAAGATTGCAACTCAGCCGTCAATGCTGTTTCAAACTCATTGAATGTACTTTTAGCAATGACAAGTTGTTGATGAGATTGAGAAAGTTGTTCTGTTATAGGACTAATATTTGATTTCTGAAAAAGCTCCGTACATTTGAAGGGTGGGGAAATCAAAGGTCGTGTGTCGGATA
>NZ_JAAGOG010000045.1:0-46047 GCF_010747425.1 Nostoc sp. UIC 10630 | reverse complement strand
AGCTATTTTAAATACACCAATATCAACTGCTGCCAAATTACCCTGGAAAATTAAACAAATGGGTTTACCTTTGGTAGCAGGGGAGCAGGGGAGCAGGGGAAGCAGAAGAGAATAATAATTCCTAACCAATGACAAATGACAAATGCCCAATATAGGAAAATAACGTGTCAATAACAGAACATAAAATCAATGTAGATTCACTTGAATGGTTTTATCGAGAATCTTTACCAATCGGCAGAACAGACTTAGCGCCTGTGTTGTTGTTACACGGCTTGGTTTCACAAAGTTATAGTTGGCGTAATATTATACCGGCTTTAGCGAATCAAGGTACAAGAGCGATCGCACCAGATTGGATTGGTTACGGCTTTTCTGCAAAACCAGAAAAACGAGATTTTGCTTATACTCCCGATGCTTTTATTACAGCTTTAGAAGGATTTGTCAAAGCCCTAGAACTTGAACATTTTTCTTTAGTTGTCCAAGGCTTTTTAGGTTCTGTAGGATTGCAATATGCTTTGCGTCATCCAGAACAAATTGCCAACTTAGCTATTTTAAATACACCAATATCAACTGCTGCCAAATTACCCTGGAAAATTAAACAAATGGGTTTACCTTTGGTAGGTGAAGTAATGACTCAAGACCCCTTATTAGTTGACCGAACCCTAGAAGGTGGTAGCCGTTATCGCATAGGAGATAAGGAATTAGATATTTATCGAAAACCATTTTTGCAAAGTTCTTCATCTGGGCGGAGTCTGTTATCAAGTATTCGCAATTTACAGCTTGATTCAGCAATGACCGAAATTGAATCTGGTTTTAAAGAATGGCAACAGCCAATTCTGATTCAATGGGGAATGATTGACCCTTGGTTATCTGTAGACGTTGCCCAAAAATTTACAGATTTAGCACCAAATACCGAATTAATAAAACTTAATAACGTTGGACATTATCCTCAAGAACATTACCACGAGGTGATTTTGGAAGACCTTTTACCCTTTGTGCGTCGTAAAGATGCTCATTGACAATATACCTTTGGCAAAAATCGATATTATAAAAATGAAACCACAGATAAACACTGATGATTTATCTGTGGAAAAGAAATAAATTCTGGATCTTTGCCAGACTTATAATTTTATTCCAGACTGCATTTGTGAACTTTTTACTACCACTAAAAATGGCTCACAACCACAAGTAAAGGAGATGAGTATTCATGGCTTATTCTTGGTTTAAAGCATTTCACATTGTCGGATTTGTAGTTTGGTTTGCCGGTTTGTTCTACCTAGTACGCCTTTTTATCTATCACGTTGAAGCGAACCTTGAACCTGAGCCAGCGCAAACGATATTGAAAAATCAATATCAAATTATGGAAAAGCGTCTCTACTACATCATCACGAATCCAGGAATGTACGTGACGATCGCAATGGCCATTGGTTTAGTAACCACTGAACCAGACGTTTTAAAAGAGGGCTGGTTACATATAAAACTGCTGTTTGTTGCTATTTTAATTGGTTATCATCATTACTGCGCTCGACTGATGAAGAAATTAGCAGTAGGCGAATGTGGCTGGAGTGGTCAGCAATTACGTGCTTTAAATGAAGCACCTACAGTTATGTTAGTAGCGATCGTTCTGCTGGCTGTATTTAAGAATAATCTCCCTACAGATATCGCTGCTTGGGCTATTTTCGCCATGATTATTTTGATGGCAGTCACTATTCAACTTTACGCCAAAAAACGCAGACAAGATAAAGAGAAGCTGACAGCACAGATAGGGCAACCACAAGAACAAAGTTAGAAAAATTGGGGTAGCATATCTGTGCTATCCTGCCTTATCCTGGAAACGTTTTCAGTAAATCATCGCCAGGAATCACAGTAGTGTAAAAAGTATATTTGCGATTAGCGACATAACGGCGGTCTTGTTTAACAATCGCCATAAACTCTCTATGTCCCTCACGAGTCCGTCCCACTAAACAACCTGCACTAGCAAGGCGAATATCATTCCGGGGAAAATCAAAGCCGTAGTGTTGATTAACATAAAAATTATCACCTGTATCAAGTTTGTCGCCAGTCCGTGTAAAATCTTTATTGAAATCTCTACAAACAGTGATATCTCCAACTTGCACTAACGCTTCATGAGGCTCTGCTGTGCCGTGAGTGCCAACAGCCCAAGCTTTGTATTGTCCAAATTGAATCCTAGCGGCTCCTTTGGAATTCATCGGGTTATAAGTGTAATACTTTCCTGGTTCTGTAGTTGCTTCCCAGTGGTCTACGATTTTGGGAACACCATTTACTACTTCAATCACAATCCGGCGATCGTTAAATTGATTGGGTGTATCACTGTTGAGAGTCCAGTCTGCATCTATGCCCTCTACATAAACAATGTTGTACTCTTTGGGATTGGTAAATACCTGATAACCTTTGGCTAGCATATATTTCACAATCTTACTAGCGATGTCATTGCCTAGTTTTAAAGGGGGTTTAGGAAGATCGTCTATTTTGGTTTCAATCAGTTCCTTGGCTGTGACTGCTCCTAAAAAGCCACTTTCTTCAGTCTTTGTTAATTCTTGAAATTTTTTGAGAGCTATTACAGAAACAGGGCCAAATTTCCCATCGGCTGGAGGTTCTAGCAAACCTAAGCCGATTAACAATATCTGAATCTGACGAGCCAAGTCTGCATCTTCTGCGATCGCCTCAAATCCCCATTTTTCATCTTTTCCCAAGAAATCTTGTAGTTTCATTATGCACCTGTCTTCATTTACTTACTTCTAAGTATAAACATCATTTTAAAAATTGATGTTGTCCGAAACTATACTCTAGCCTGAAACAAGATGTCACAATTTTTACTATTAATTTATGATTGAGTACGCAAAAATTCACAGGGATGATACTCAAGAAAAAACTATTTATTGGGAATATATATGAAATATTTTCCGTAATTTTTAGAAGATATACATAAAAATGATCAGTATAAAGTTGTACTGGAAGATGTGAAAAATATTCTCTGGCTGCTAGATCGCATATTGCTTCAATGCAATACTTCATACAGGCTACATTATTAATTAGCTCAATTTCTCTGCTGCGCGTCCAAGCAGCAACTCGTCGTCAGACATCGCCTCTGTAAAACCCGAAATGACTAACGAAGAACTGCTGCAAATTATTGAACAAGCTGTCAGAGACAAGGTGACAGAATTAGACCTTTCAGGCAACAGCTTAACAACCCTGCCACCGGAAATTGGCCAACTCACTAACCTGCGATCCCTTTACCTCTACAGGAATCAACTGAGCAGTCTGCCACCGGAGATTGGCCAACTCACCAACCTACAATCCCTTTACCTCAGTTTCAATGAACTAAGCAGTCTGCCACCGGAAATTGGCCAACTCACCAACCTGCGATCGCTCCACCTTTTTGCCAAAGACTTAACAACCCTGCCATTGGAAATTTTCCAGCTCACCAACCTGCAATCCCTCCACCTCAGTTTCAATGAACTAAGCAGTCTGCCATCGGAAATTGGACAACTCACTAAGCTGCAATCCCTCGACCTCCGCAGTAATCAACTGAGCAGTCTGCCACCAGAAATTATCCAACAACTCACCAATCTGCAATTCCTCCACCTCCAGAACAATAAACTAAGCAGTCTGCCACCGGAAATTGGACAACTCACCAATCTGCAATCCCTCCACCTCAGTTTCAATGAACTAAGCAATCTGCCACCGGAAATTGGACAACTCACCAACCTGCAATCCCTTCACCTCCGCAATAATCAACTGAGCAGTCTGCCATCGGAAATTGGACAATTCACCAACCTGCAAGACTTCGACCTCCACAGTAATCAACTGAACAGTCTGCCATCGGAAATTGGACAATTCACCAACCTGCAATTCCTCGACCTCTGCAACAATCAACTGAGTAGTCTGCCATCGGAAATTGGACAACTGTCAAACCTAAAAAAGCTGGATCTTCGTAGAAATCCACTCCCTATTCCACCAGAGATTTTGGGGTCGAAGAGTTTATATCAAGATTCGGGTGATGTGAATGAAATTCTCGATTTCTATTTCCGGGTGCAAGATCCAGCCGAAACCGAACCCTTCTACGAAGCAAAATTCTTGATTATTGGTGAAGGAGGAGCGGGTAAAACCTCTTTAGCCAAGAAAATTGCAGATGAAACCTACAAACTCCAGCCAGATGAGGAATCAACGGAAGGCATTGAAGTCATCCGGTGGGACTTTACACTGCCCAATGGCAAAGATTTTCGCGTCAACATCTGGGATTTTGGCGGTCAGGAAATCTACCATCAAACCCATCAGTTTTTCCTCAGCAAGCGTTCTCTATATGCCTTAGTTGCCGATACCCGCAAAGAAAACACTGACTTTTATTGGTGGCTGAAAGTTGTCGAACTCTTGAGCGACAAGAGTCCAGTTATCATCATCAAAAACGAAAAACAAGATCGTCGATGCGAAGTCGATGGGGGCCAGTTACGAGGAGAATTCAGCAATCTGGAGAAAATACTGGCAACCAATTTAGATACTAATCGCGGTTTAGCCCAGATTAAAGACGCTATTCAGCTATACATCAGCAATCTTGACCATGTTGGTACACCTCTACCAAAACTCTGGGTAAGAGTCAGAGCCGCTCTAGAGAATGATTCCCGAAATTACATCAGCTTTGAAGAATACTGTACCCTTTGCCGAGTCAATAATTTAACTGACCGTAAAGATATGCTGCGCTTGAGTAGCTATTTACATGACCTCGGCGTTTGCCTCCATTTTCAAGACGATTCTACACTTAAACACTACGTTATCCTCAAACCGAAATGGGGGACAACTGCCGTTTACAAAGTTTTGGACAGTCAAACTGTCAAACAAAAGCTAGGTTGTTTTACCAAAGAAAACCTCAAAGATATTTGGCAAGACGGCGAATATGCTGAAATGCACGATGAACTCCTGCAATTAATGATGCGGTTTAAGCTTTGCTACGAAATTCCCGGTCATTGTAACACCTATATTGCGCCGCAATTGCTCTCTATTGAAAAAGCTGATTATACCTGGGACGATTGCAATAACCTTATCCTGCGCTACACCTATACATTCATGCCCAAAGGCATCCTCACCCGTTTTATTGTCGAAACGCACCCTTGGATTGAAGAGCAAAAACTCGTTTGGAAAAACGGTGTTGTTCTCAACAAAGACCAAACTTGTGCTGAAATCATTGAAAACTACAATCAACGGGAAATTAAAATTCGTGTAGCCGGAAATCGCAAAAAAGAATTGATGGCTGTAATCACCCATGAACTCGAAAAAATCCACAACTCTTATGAACGTTTGCAATATCAAACCCTAGTTCCTTGTAACTGCAAAAAATGTGAAGGTAGCCAAACTCTTTATAGTTATCCTCTGAACGAACTGCGTGAGTTCCTAGATGATGGTGCTTACCTGATTCAATGTAGGAAAAGCCGTCAAATGGTAAATGTCCGCAGGCTAATTGATGATGTCATGTTCCAATCCGATAGACCAGATGGGGAACTCAACCCCCAGGTTGCACAGTTGCAAAATGAACTAGAACGAAAGCGAGATGAATCATTGACACATCGGTTACGAGATAGCAACCAAGAAGAAAAACCCATCATTAATAGTCAATCTGCAATGGAATTCGAGAAGGAAATTTTCATCTCTTATGCTTGGGGTGGAGAAAGTGAGCAATTTGTCAATCAACTGGATGAGACTTTGCAGGCAAAAGGAATCAAAATTATCCGAGATAAACGCGATTTGGGCTACAAAGGACTGATTAAAGCCTTCATGGAACGGATTGGACGCGGTAAATGTGCGATCGCAGTTATTAGTGACAAGTATTTAAAATCTCCCAATTGTATGTTTGAGCTAGTACAAATTGCTAAAAATGGTAAATTTTATGATCGAATTTTCCCGATTGTGTTAGCGGATGCCCAAATTTATAAACCTGTTGCCAGACTTAAATATATTAAGCATTGGGAAGACGAAATTAAAGAATTAGACGAAGGTATGAGAGAAGTTGGTGCAGCTAATTTGCAGGGATTTCGTGAAGAAATTGACCAATACACAGAGATTCGCAATGCGATCGCAGAACTCACTAACCTGCTAAAAGATATGAACACGCTCACCCCTGATATTCACAGCAAATCAGACTTTGAGGAATTGCTGAATGCGATCGCACAGCGTTTAGATGAGTAAAAATAGCCTACTGGTAATGTTTTTAGGTAGATCAATGTCTCAGATCGCAACACACAATGTCATTGCGTTCGCGTAGCGTCTCGTAGAGAGCGAAGCGAAGCAATCCCAGCCCTTGCGATTGCTTCGCTTTGCTCGCAATGACAGTAAATATTTTTGTCCGACTACTTAAAAGGCGCAAGTTCGAGGATAAAAGGCGCAAGTCCGAGGATAAAAGGCGCAACTGCGAGGATAAAAGACGCAACTGCGAGGGTTAAAGGTTAAGCGATCGCTCTTTTAACTCGACAACTCATGTTCAAAGGTGCAAGCTTCGAGTTCAGAGGTGTAATGATCGCCCTTTTTGCTCGACAGTTGGTGTAAAAAGGCGCAACTTCCGAGTTCAGAGGTGGAGCGATCGCCCTTTTTGCTCGACAGTTCATGTAAAAAGGTGCAACTTCCGAGTTCAGAGGTAGAGCGATCGCCCTTTTAACTCGACAACTCGTGTTCAAAGGTGCAAGCTTCGAGTTCAGAGGTGGAATGATGAAGCTTTGAGGTGAAGCGATCGCATCATCAACAACAGTTGAATGCAAACCGTTGAGATGAATAAAACTGAGAATATTCTATCCACCAAAAAAACGTCCTCGAAAACCCTTCTTCTCATTTCTATAAATCTCTAAGTTTTTACGAAAAAGAGTACTACTAGGATCGAGGCTAACAGCTATTTCCAGTTCGGCGATCGCTTGTTCTAGTTTCCCTTGAGCTTTCAGCGCCAGCCCCAGGTTATTGTGAGCATATGCATTATTTGGGTCGAGGTGCAAAGCTCTTTGGTAGCAGGCGATCGCTTCTGACAACTTCCCTTGCTCGGACAGCGCTAGCCCCAAGTTATTGTGAGCATTTGAAAGGTTGGGGTCAAAGCTGAGAGCCTGGCGATACTTAACAATTGCTTCTTCCAGTTTGTCTTGATTGTACAGCGCCAACCCCAGGTTATTTTGCTCTATTGCATCGTCCTTATTCTTCTTATTCCTAACAAACTCTAAGTTGTGGCGAAACAGAGTATTGCTAGATTCGAGGCTAACAGCTATTTTTAGTTCAGCGATCGCTTGTTCCAACTTCCCTTGTTCGTACAGTGCAAAACCCAGGTTATAGTGAGCGTTTGCATCGTTTGGGTCGATTTGCAAAGCTCTTTGGTAGGCGGCGATCGCTTGTTCCAACTTCCCTTGTTCGTACAGTGCAAAACCCAGGTTATTGTGAGCGGTTGCATCGTTTGGGTCGATTTGCAAAGCTCTTTGGTAGGCGGCGATCGCTTGTTCCAACTTCCCTTGCTTGGACAGCACAGTCCCCAGGTTACAGTGAGCGGCTGCAAGGTTTGGGTCGAGGCGCAGGGCTTGTTGGTAGGCAGCGATCGCTTCTGACAACTTCCCTTGCTCGGACAGCACAGTCCCCAGGTTATTGTGAGCAATTGCATAGTTTGGGTCGAGGCGCAGAGCTTGTTGGTAGGCGGCGATCGCTTCTGACAACTTCCCTTGCTCGGACAGCGCTAACCCCAGGTTATTGTGAGCGAGTACAGAGTTCGGGTAAAGACGGAGGGCTGCTTTGTACTTGACGGCTGCTTCCTCGAACTTTTTGGCTTCGCGTAAATGATCTGCTTTATTAATCAGGCTGGTGACTTTATCTTGACGCTTTTCTTGCTCTTGTGCAGTGACTTGCTCCTCAAGCAGAGTTACATCATCATCGCTGAGTTTTAAGATGTGCTGATAATTCTTTAGTCCTTCACGGCTATGGTCT
This sequence comes from Nostoc sp. UIC 10630, assembly GCF_010747425.1. Lineage (NCBI taxonomy): Bacteria > Bacillati > Cyanobacteriota > Cyanophyceae > Nostocales > Nostocaceae > Nostoc > Nostoc sp. UIC 10630. The sequence goes on along the minus strand of NZ_JAAGOG010000045.1, from coordinate 38,091 downwards.
CTGAGTGGATACTCCCATTGCAGGACTTTGATTAATTCTTGCTCATATCGTCGCAACTTTTGCTGATAGTCCTCCAGCGATGCCTCTACATTTTGAACACTGACAACCTTTAGATACAAATCTCCTCGTTGATTGGTTATCGGGTTAAGTTTACCTTTACCTCGAATCCGCAACTTCTTAGCAGGACTAAAACCAGATGGAACAGTCACAGTAATTGAGCCATCATCCAGTGCAATCTTCTTTTCTGTACCGTATGTCAATTCAACAATACTCAGAGGGAGTTCTAGGGTTAAGTCAGTTTCAATTTGATTACCAGGCTGAGATGGAGCATTATCTGCTGCGGGTTTGAGAGCAAGAGGCTTTTGGTTTGCTGAACTGTCTTTGGGAGGTGAGTAATTCGAGCTAGCAACTAATCGCGCTACCTCTTGCCGAATTCCCTTGACAACTTCTAAGAAAGCTTCATCTCGGTCATTCCAGCTTTTTATCGGTTTGCGATTACTAGGCAGGGGTGACAATTTATCAATGGGAGGATTGTCCCAATCTGCATGGCGTAGCAATACCGGAATCACACGAGCCTTACCTGCGGCATTTTGTTCTAAGGCTCGTGTAACTTCAACTGTCCAGTGATAGTCTGAAGCAATAAAATCTGGACTCACTAACAGTAGAATTAGCCCAGCCCGTTTGAGGTATTTATTAATTTCATCTTGAAACTCTTGCCCAGCAATAATTTCGCGCTTGTGCCAACTGGTAATAGTTTGTTCCCGCAGCAAAGTCGCTAAATGCTTCTCTAACTCTTCGCGCAGTTCTTCATCTTTTTGGTGATAAGAAATAAAAACTTCAATAGATGTCATAGTGATATGGCAAGACGCTGGCTGGTTTAAAAGAAAACTACAAAAGCTTTTGCTCGATTTCCTCAAGCTGCTGATCTAATTTACTCTGTTCAGTTTGGGTTTGCTGAATTTGCACTTCTAGCTTCAGCTTTGTAGATACATCGGTTTCAATGGAGTAAGCTTGGCGTAACCGACTTAATTTCTCGCTCTGTTGGTCATATTGTTGTTGCAATGAATCCCGTTCTTGCTCGAATCGGCGACGCTGGCGTTCAGTTAAACCCCCACTAGTTGCAGCAGCGCTAGAAGTCTCTGGTGTAGTAGTTCCAGAAGCATTTGAGGAAGAAGGTTTAGATTTAGCAATGTCTTCAACTACTCTGCGAATTCCTTGAGCGACATTTAAAAAAGCCTCATCTTGGTCTGGCCAGGTTGTCACAGGTTTAGCATTTTTAGGGAGTGCTTGCAGTTTCCCAAAAGGCGCACCATCCCAGTCTGACGGCTTGAGAATAATTGGAATTACACGAGCTTCTCGCGTTTCGTGTCGCTCCATTGCCCGTGTCATTTCTTTGTCGTAGCAATAATCTGAAGCCAGAAAGTTAGCACTCACTAACAGCAGAATGATATTTGCAAGTTCAAGATTGTCATCGATCGCATTTGCCCATTCACTACCAGCAGTGATTTCGCGATCATGCCAAGCTTCAATAACTCCTTGACGTTTCATCATGCTGAGATGAGTTGCCAACTCGTCTCGCAACGCTTCATCTTTGTGGGAGTAGGAAAAAAATACTTTAACTGGATTAGACATATTCTTGAATCTACTTAATTAAATAGCTGTATAGGAGTAAGTTAATTTTCGCAAAATAAAAGCCCAAATACAGATTATTTATTTAAAGTGAATTCGACAGTTATATAGTGTTTTCCTAATCCTCTTAATAAAAAGATCACTAAGAGGTTTTACAACGCAAAACCTGTCCCTCTCCGATGCGGAAAGGGACAGGTTTTAATAAAAGTTCAAGGCAGAGAGAGGTTTGATAACTAATTACTTGATTTGCGGATGAGCATCTTGTCCATCACAACAAACTAAGGTTAGGTGTAGCTGTAGTTTTAGCCTGGTAAGCCTTTTTAACACCTACCCAGTTACTAGCAATTGGCATTCGCCAACCAGTTCCAAAGGCGCGATCGGTGATTTTTAAGCCGGGGGGTGCTTGTCGCCGTTTAAATTCAGCCCGCGCCACCATTTGGATTACTCTATCTACAATCACCGCATCGTGACCGGCTGCAACAATCTGTACTGCTGATTGGTGGTTGTGAACCAGGCGTTGCAAAATATCGTCCAAAATTTCGTAAGGCGGCAGAGAGTCTTGATCTACTTGACCTGGTTTGAGTTCGGCGCTGGGTGCTTTAGTCAAAACGTTTTGCGGGATGATTTCATTGTTGCGATTTAACCAATGACAAAGTGAATACACACGGGTTTTAGGAACATCTGCAATTACCGCTAACCCGCCATTCATATCGCCGTAAAGAGTACAGTAACCAACAGCCATTTCTGACTTGTTACCTGTAGATAAAAGCAGATAGCCAAATTTATTAGCGATCGCCATTAATAAATTACCGCGAATCCGAGATTGGATATTCTCTTCAGCCAGTCCAAACTCAGTACCCGCAAACAAATCGCCTAAAGTTTGATCGAAGCCTTGCATTAACTCGCCAATTGGTAAAAGATTAGTCTTAATCCCCAAATTTTCAGCTAATGCCAAAGCATCACTAATGGAATGCTCCGAACTATAAGGGGAAGGCATGAGGACACCAAGGACATTTTCTTTACCAAGTGCAGCCGTGGCGATCGCAGCTACTATTGCCGAGTCAATCCCGCCACTTAAACCCAAAACTACTTTAGAAAAGCGACACTTACGAGCATAATCTCGCACTCCTAAAACCAAAGCTTGCCAAATTTCTTCATCTTCTGATTCATAAACAGGTGCTACAGAACCCAATAGTAAATCGCTTTGTACCTCATCAAATTCAACTACCATTAAATCGGTATCAAAGCCACAGGCGCGAGACATAATTTCACCTTGACGATTCAATGCAAAACTCCGCCCATCAAAAATTAGATCGTCATTTCCGCCAACTTGATTAGCATAAATAATCGGTTGTTGAAAACGCACTGCACTATGACTGAGCATTGTTTCTCGAAACTGTTGCTTGCCGACTGTGTAGGGAGAAGCAGACAAATTGACAATCAAATCTACACCGAGAATTGCTAAGTCAGCAATTGGATTTACTGCGTAACTCCGTTTGCCCCAAAATTCCTCATCATTCCATAAATCTTCGCAAATAGTTACACCAATATCGATATTATCTAAAGTAAAATAATTAGCTTGCAAACCTGGTTCAAAATAGCGACGTTCATCAAATACATCGTAAGTAGGCAAAAGTCGTTTGTGAAAAACTTGCTTAACCTGGCCATTCTCTAACAAAGCCATGCTGTTAAATAAGGTTTTACCGCCACTAATATGTGCATTGGGGTTCGGTTCAACAGTTCCTACCAACACAGCTAAATTTGGTGGCAAATCTTGAGCCAAGTTTTGTAAAGTGATGCCCATCGCTTCCACAAAACTAGGATTTAGTAATAAATCTCGTGGTGGATAGCCACATAAAGAAAGTTCTGGTGTCAACAACAAACGCGCACCGCTAGATGCTGCGCGTTGTGCCGCCTCTAGGATTTTTTGAGCATTTAAAAGCAAATCACCAATAGTAGGATTAATTTGAGCGATCGCAATTTTCATATTATTTGTCATTAGTCATTGGTCATACCCTGCGGGAAGGCGAAGCGCCTATATCATTTGTCAAGAGTCAGTTATGACTTTTGACTTTGCAATACGGTTCGGTTAACGTTTTAATATTTTGAATATCCCCCGAACCTCCTTAAAAAAAGTGGCTTATAATCCTCTTCTACTCCCTTTTTAAGGGGGTCGCCGCAGGCGGGGGGATCTTAACCGAAAGGTATTACAGGAATTTGGACTTTGTAAAGTGATTGGTTAAATAAACACCAAAGGCTTATCTTTTAAGGGAGCAAAAGCTTCCGCGTCAAACTTATACAAACTAGCCGGACGACCAGCACCTCGTGATACCTTAATTCCGGTATCGCATAAAAAACCTAACTTGAGTAGACGCGCCCGAAAATTAGAATAATCGGAAAAGTTATCACCTAAAACTGTGGCGTATAACTGATATAAATCATTCAAGGTGAACATTTCTGGTAAGACTTCAAAAGCCACCGGGCTATACTCTAATTTATTTCGCAATCGCCTGTGTCCATAAGCCAAAATTTCATTATGGTCAAAAGCTAATTGCGGCACTTGTTTTACTGGATACCAAGCGATGCCAGTCATGCGATCGGCAATCAATTCGGCTTCCTCAAATCGCACTAGGGCAAAGTAACTAACTGATAAATAACGCACACCATAACTATCAGTTGCTTCCCGTGGATCGCGATTTGGCCCGCCAAATGTATAGAGTTGTTCTAAGTAGAGATTGTTGACCTTAATTTTTTCCGCCATAATTCGATAAGCGGCATCTTCTAAAGACTCTCCGGGACGCACTAAAGTACCGGGAAGACTCCAATGATTTAGAAATGGTTCTTGCTGTCGCATTACGAGTAGAACTAACAGCCGATTTTGTACAGTATCTACAGAAAAAATTACATTATCAACACCAACCTTGAAATCGGCCAAAGGTTGTTGGTTTAACGGAGTTGGTATCTTTTTTGGTGAACGTCCTGGCATTCGTACAAATGCTCTCGATTAATATAGGCAACTACAGGGGCTGTGAGGGCTTGAGAATCTCCATGTTCGCGGTACGCTGTTGAGGAAACATCTAGACCGATCAGACTAGCGATCGCAATTTTCCCTCCCAGCTTTTGTACTACCTCTGAACTAGACTCATCTATGGCATATCCGGGTCGCGGTACAATAAGTAGTTGCACTTGCTGTAACAAATCTTCAATGTGATACCAACGTGGTAGCTGACTCAGTAAATCTGAACCAATAATCAACGTCAATTCAGCGTCTTCACCCCAAGTAAGCTTGGCTTTTTCTACTGTTTCCAGTGTTCTGAAGCTACTTAATTCTTGTTCCAAAGCAATATTGTGCCTTGGCGCGTCTATATCCGCAATTAACAGTCGCAACATTGCCGCCCGATGTTCTAAGGGTGTTTGATGAGACTTAAACGGATTATCCGCCGCCCAAACCGCTACCCAATCATAACGCTCAGACAACCAACTCAGAATTTTTTGATGTCCCGCAGTTGGTGGATCGGCACTAGTACCAAACAAAGCAACTCTCATCATCTTACTTTGCGTCCTTGGCGTCCTTGGCGGTTCGTTTCTTAGTCTCTTCAGTCAACACCCGTAACCCCTCAGAAATTTCCACATCTACAGCCACAGGATGATCCAAAAGCCGTGTTTGTTGTGGCAAACTGGCAACTGAGGCTGTGGTACGTTGACGAATTGTTGCCAAAGACTCTAACGGTTGCACCCGTTGACCCTCCTGCACTACCAATTGCAACAAAGGCTCTTCATCCAAAGGAATTTCACCTAAGAGTCCCAACCTGTCTGCTTTTAACTTACCTCCCGTAAATGAACGAAAAATCTGCTTGCGCCCTGGATAAGTAACTTTACCACTTGACTGCTTCATCACTGGGATACCATCAATGTCTACAAGTTTATAGACTCCATTTACAGGCGAACCTGTAACTAATCTGGTTCCCAATCCGTAACCATCAATTTCAGCCCCAGCAGCTTTTAATCTGGCAATTTCCCACTCATCCAAGTCGCCACTGGCAAAAATTGGTACACCGGGAAGGAGCGATCGCACCTGCTTTGATAAGGTAACTAAATCTCCTGAGTCCAATCTCACTCCTGTTAATTGCATTTCCCCGGAACTTACTTTTTCAGCCAAGCGCTGGGCAGCAGCAACGGTATCGTAAGTATCAATCAGCAACGGCGCACCCGGAAAATATCGATGAAATGCACTAAAGGCTTGTTCTTCAGTGCCTTCTATTGCTGACAATGCCATCACCAGGGCGTGCGCCATCGTACCACTTGGCTGTTGTCCCAGTTGTAGCGCTGCTAACACATTTGAGGTGGAATCTAAACCACCCGCCAAAGCCGCCCGCGCCGCCCACAAAGACCCTTGGGGGCTAAATGCTCGTCTTGTGCCAAATTCTAAAAGTGTTGCTGATTCCCCCGCTACATCCCGCAAGCGTGCTGCCTTTGTGGCAATCAAAGTCTGGTAATTAATCGTATTTAAAAGGTAAGTTTCTACTAATTGCGCTTGCCAAAGGGGTGCTTCCACTCGTAACAGTGGTTGATTGGCAAACACAGCTGTCCCTTCTGGTACTGCCCAAACATCACCAGTAAATTTCCCCTCAGCTAAAAGTGACCAAAAGCGATCGCCTGCATGAGCGAAAATTCCCGTTGCCTTTAATGCCGCAATTTGCGCGGAACTAAAGCGGATTTTGGCTAAATATTCCAATGCCTGCGTCAGCCCCATTGCAATTAAATAACCAAAACCCTCTGGTAATCTTCTGACAGACAACTCAAAGCTGGCCCGTCGTTGTTCAATACCTTCGCCTGTGTAACAAGCTGCCATCGTCAACTGGTAAAGGTCGGTCAGCAAGCTGTAGTCATCAGCCGAGAGGTTTAGTTCCTGGTTCTGCTGGCTTTGCTGTTTATATACATAGTCCAAATCTGGCAAAGTTGTCATGCAAGAGCTTCCTTACAAGATGCTTCTTTTATTTATGGTAATATTTACCATAAATAATGTCAACTCCCGGCAAGTATATTTTCTGAGATTGCCGTATACCAATAGATTTATCGGCAAATTAATACTAACTTCATAGAATACTTAATGTTTTTTAATAGTAATAGCTAGTAATAATGTTAATAGGATAAGGCGGCTAATGAAAAGAAATAAGATCCTGTAGGGCAAGTTTGTTTACGAACCTCTTTCCCAGACTGGGGTTGAAAAAAGGCTAAGTTACAATTACAATTAATGAGAAAAGTTTGGCTTTCTGACAAGCTAAAGTATTGCGAAGTTATCTGAATAAACATTGCATATAATCTCAATATATTGAGAACATGAGCCACCGAAGAATATCAGCATTAAAGTATAGCTATCACTTAATATAGCGACTCGATCGAAAATAAGGAGTCAAATATCATGGCTATTTCCAACATCATTGCAAACATAACCAAGTATATTTCTGAAGCTGCAATGCGGATTTTTGGGCCGAATGATGACGCTTATCCTGCTACAGGCGTACAACCTTTTACAGGTGAACCTTACGATAAGCGTAAAGATGATAATAATTAGGTGCTGAATATAAAAATCTCTGCTGATAGGAGCGGGCAAGATGCCCGCACTACTTATTATCGGTGTTTTATATCTCTAATATCTTGATCTAGTTGAATTAATGTGGCTTTTTGGCTAACAGGTTTTACCATTTTAAATAAATACAGATAAAAGCGTGAGGAAAAAACTCACGCCTTTTTATTTAAACTTTTTTCCCACCGCCTGCTAAAAGTTCCAGGATGACTCCATTTGTCCAGCCGAAGCCAACTTCGTTAGAACTATATCCAAAGGAAATTTCGTCAGAAACGTTGGCAGAACAGCGTTCAACATCATATTTCTCAACTAAGGTGTTGTGACGCTCGAATTCTTTAATTACCATAGCCAGGAATTTGTTAGCAATGCGATCGCCTTCTGTATGAAACCCGTAACGGTGAAGTCCCTGGACAGCAATGAATGTCAATGGTGCCCAACCGAAGGGAGCATCCCACTGGTTCCCGGTGATATGAGTACTGGTAAGAATTCCGCCTGGGGCTTCAAACAAAGAGAGATTTTCCACGACACGCTGGGCTTGGGCTTGAGAAGAAATTCCCAGCCATAGGGGATAGAATGTGGTTGCAAATTCGTAGCAACGGCGTTTTCCACTCTGGAAGTGATAGTCGCAATAGAGTCCTCGTTCTTCATTCCAGAGAAATTGATCGATCCGATCACGCCGATATTCGCCGCGATCGCGCCATTGTTTTTCTAGTTGTTCGTTCCCCAAAACAGCGTTAATTTGCGCCAAGTCTTGTTCTACCTGATACAGCAAACTGTTGAGGCACACAGGAGCGTAGTGGAGGATATCAGCGCTGAAGGGGCCAAATCGGTTGGTGATATCAAAACCGGACTCGCGCATGGTGCGATCGCCCTTGTAAAATAGGTGGGTCAGTTTGTCATTTTCCCGATCGTAGTAAAGATTAACGTCGTAATCTTCAACGTCAAAGGTTTGGTAATATTCCTTGACGCGATCGTAGTGGCTTTTTCCCTCCTCATCTCGCTCAGAGAACACTACTTCTGGCGCGGGGCCTTCGCCAAAGGCATAAAATCTGGATAAGCCGGTTCCGGGATTCAAATGGGGCGGTACTACCCAGTAATAGTAAAATTGTTCTAGCAGTGGTACGGTTGTCCTCAACCACTCTTCATCCTGGGTGTGCTGGAATAGTGCTAAAACCATCATGCTGAGGACTGGAGGTTGCGATCGCGACAGCATATAAGTTCGGTTAGCATTGAGGATAGTACCGTAATGCTTTACCTGGTACAATAATTGGTCTACCTGGCTTTGCGCTAGATCCCATTCTTCATCGTGCAAAAGTCCCAGTAATATAAAGTAGCTGTCCCAGCCATACATTTCGTTAAATCGACCACCTGGTACGACATAAGGGCCTGGTAGGTATAGTAAGCCATGCTCTTTAATCGCTTCCACTTCTGACGGCAAAGTGCGAATTTGTAGCTGTTGCATATCTTTGGGATATAGCGATCGCTCTAACACACGCTGAATGTTGGGATAATCTTCTAAGGGGGAAATGTAGACAATCCAGGGAGTGTCGGTTTTGTGGTCTAGTTTGGTATCTTTGGCAGATTGTAATAGGTGTTCGTGCGATCGCGTTAAGGTTTTCCACGTTTTTTTGATATGGAAGCGCACTTTGTTTATCTGCGTGGTACTAAGTTGTGGGGGAGTGGTCATAATTTAATTTGGCGGGGTGTTGAGGAGTTTTGGAGGAATTTTTTTAACGCAGAGGGACGCGGAGTTTTTACGGTATCTGGAAAACGTCTCTCCTAGAAGGCTACCGTGTACACACAAGCCTGAAATAGCTGATTAACCAAGGTTTTACCCCACCCTAACCCCTTTATAAGGGGGGAGGGAACTAGATTTCCGGCTTCCCCCCTTTATAAGGGGGGATTGAGGGGGGTAATAGGACTTGTATGTACACCGTAGCCTAGAAGGAGAAAGACTTTAAATTTTCCCCCTTCCCGCGACGAGTTGGGGGTTAGGTTTTTCGTGGACTGCTAAATTGTCAGACGTAAAACAGATTCATTCTGCACTACTAACTAACAGAGCAACTGGAAAATGGGCAAGGGCAGATCCGATAGATAGGGTTTCTGTAGCCTGTAAAGGTTGTTCAGTTAAAACGTTTGTCCAGGTGGGGGAAGTTCCAGAGGGTAATTGTAGGTGAGTATCTTGCCAAACTGACTCACCCAAGGGGTTGTCTCCAGGCTGGATGAGGCTGGTTAAAAAGCGAGGCGCGATCGCGATCGCTGTTTGATTCCCTTCTTGCCGTGCAAAGGCGATTATGTGATTGGCGTAAGTTCCCTGAACTTCTAAGGGCAGATAGTCGCCATCCTGGAATAAGGAGACATAGTTTGTTCTGGCTTTGAGTAATTGAGCCGTTAAAAACAGTTTGATTTTGCCATCTGTTTTATCGTTTAGCAACTCCTGAATTAGTCCGAGAATATCTGTTTTGGCTTGTTCGCGGATGTCGTTTAAGTAGGTACGTCGCTGTTCAAAATCTACGGGACGGCGATTGTCTGGATCGACTAGGCTGAGTTCCCAAAGTTCTGTTCCTTGGTATAAATCGGGTACGCCGGGTGCGGTAATCTTCAGCAGAGTTTGAGAAAGGGAATTGAAGATACCATACTCTGCAATTCGCTGCTGAAAGGGACGAAAGGCTTCTAGAAATTCTTTGGAGATAGAAGGGTCTAGTACCTTTTCAATGAAGGAAGTACAGGCTTCTTCATACTCGCTATCAGGTCGCAACCATGCTGTATGCACTTTCGCTTCTCGAATTGCCTTAATTATATAATCCTTCACCCGTTCCACGAAGGATGCGTGTTCCTGTTCTGCAAAGGGAAACGCCCCTACTAGGGTTTGATAGAGAAAATACTCATCGTTGCGATCGGGCATAGCAAACCCGTGGCGATGACTGCGACTTCCTCGATTAATAGCACTCCAGGTATTTACCTGCTGATCCCATTCATTAGGGATTTCTGACAATACATTCAATCTAGCCCTCACATCTTCGCCGCGTTTGGTGTCGTGGGTAGCTGTGGTGTTCATTGTGTGAGGCCAGGTTGCTTGGTGCTGTTTATTAAAGGCATGAAATTTGGCTAAATCGATACCAAAGTGACCGGGATTTCCCCCGACTTCATTTAACGATAGCAACCGATTGTAAACATATAATGTGGTGTCTTCTACACCTTTGGCCATTAGCGGGCCGCTATATTGCTGCATCCGCAAGACAAAATATATCCACTGTTCGCGTTCTGTTTGAGTCAGAGAATTATCAAAATCTAGCACCATTAACTTTTCAATAAAGGTCAGTTCATGCTGCAACAAGGGCGTTTGTTCTTTGGCTTGGCGAATTACTTCTTGAATAGTAGCGCGATCGCTATCCCCAATCCCATCTGGTGTAATATAGGTGCGGTAAATCGGGAACAGAGTTAAAACTTCTGCGATCGCTCTTTTCAAGCCATTCAGGGTAAAGTCATTGCCATAGCGGTATTTGCTGGAAATGTTCTTTAACAAAAGAGCCAAATTGTCAATATCACCCGCTAAATTCTTTTCTAGTATCAGGTGCTTTTTATCCTTCACTACCGATGAATAATCTACTCTGGAACCAATAAAGTTTTGATAAATTTTATCGAAGGATGATTCATTTTCTGTTTGACAAAATACCCCATTTACATAATTAAGAAAGTCATATCCCGATGTACCTTCAATTTCCCAGTTTTCCGGCAGGTCTTCGGTTATTTCTAAAATCTTCTCGACCGTAATATAAACATCTCCCGTCTTTTCTCGGAGCCTTTGTAGATACTGGATTGGGTTATAGAGTCCATCAATATGATCGATGCGTAAGCCTGTAAATTTGCCCTCCTCAACCAGCTTTTGAATGAGGCTATGGGTATTATTAAAAACCCGCACTTCTTCAACTTTAACGGAAATCAGTTCGTTGACAGTAAAGAAACGGCGATAGTTCATTTCTTCCGCCCCAACTTTCCAGAAAGCGAGACGGTAAAATTGATCGTTGAGTAATTCATCTAACAAGTTAAAGCTCTCTGAATTACCTGGTTCTCCGTTGAAAGTTTGGATATTTTCGTCAATGAACTCGCGGATAGCATCATTTGTGGTGTAAAGTTCCCAAACTAATCCTTTAATAAATGCAATTTGGTCTTGTCGCTGTTTTCCAGCAACTTCTGAAGGCACACTTTTGAGAATATACAAAATACCCAATAGTTTAATAAAATCGGGGTGATTGCGTCCGAGTGTGCGTGTGAGTTTGCCCAGATTATGGGTAATAAATTTTGTATAAGACTCTAATCGTAGCGGCAGTTTTAAGCTGTAATAATTTACGGTTAAACCGTTTTGTTCGTATTGTAGTTGAATGTGTCCGTTTTCTAGGGATGCACCGTAGAAATCTCCCAGCAAAGGAGCAAGAATTCGCTCTTGGCGATCGCCAAAGGGAGCATTCCAAGAAAGATCGAAGTAGTCAGTATAGCTGGAATCTGGGCCGTGTTCCAGTATGTCCATCAAATAATCGTTTTCGCTGCTATAGGCCATGTGGTTGGGCACTATATCTTGTAACCAACCCATACCAAGGGATTGGACTTCGCTAACTAATTCATCAAAAGATTCATTAGTTCCCAGTTCTGGGTTAAGTTGAGTGGCATCTACTATATCGTAACCGTGGGTACTCCCAGATCGTGCCTTGAAAATGGGGGAAGCATATAAATCAGAAATACCCAAATCTGCTAGATAAGCCGCGATCGCTTTAGCATTGTCAAAGCCAAACTGGGGTGTAAACTGAATTCGATAAGTTGCGGTAGGAATTCGCATGAGTTTGTTGTGATAAGAGATGGGGCGATACGGTTCGGTTAACGTGTTTGTCTTTGGAAGATCCCCCCAACCCCCCTTAAAAAGGGGAGCTTTTCCTGATCTTTACCCCCTTTTTAAGGGGGTCGCCGCAGGCGGGGGGATCTTATCTGAAACCTATTGACAGGTGGGGGAATTTGAACCTTTTAGCTCGAATGTTGAGCCTTTTTACTCGGACGTTGAGTCTTTTTACTCGGACGTTGAACCTTTTTACTCGGACGTTGAGTCTTTTTACTCGGACGTTGAGTCTTTTTACTTGAACGTTGAACCTTTTTACTTGAACGTTGAACCTTTTTGCTCGAACGTTGAGGTTATGAGGCTGAAACTTGAAGTTCTAACTCTCCCCCTCATCCTTTTTCATACAGTACTAAACTAGTAGGTTGCAATTTCACTTCTTTTCCCATAGACAGATGTTCATCTGTTTCAGAACCAGGCCCAGACCATGAGGTATCAGCAGAGTCTAACAATTTATTAGCATTATGCTTAAACGGCAGAGTTATTGTGACTGGAGACGAATTAAAATTCATCACAAATATTAGTTCACTTGATTCACACCAACGACGCACAATAACTAACTGCTTGTCTTCATCGCTAGTCGCTTCGATGAAATTGCGGTCTTGATTTAAAAGTGCTGGATGCGTCTTGCGTAAATTAATTAACTGACGATACCAATCCCACAGAACTTTGTGATTTCCTTCATGGCGTAATTGCCAATTGAGTTTAGACTTTAGGAAAGTTTCTGCCGATTCGGGATCTGGGGGATCGTCTGCATAGTGAAATGCTTCAAATTCTTCTTTGCGTCCGGCTCGAACTGCTTGAATTAAATCGGGATCGGAGTGACTGACAAAATAAATGAAGGGTGCAGTTTCTCCATACTCCTCACCCATAAATAACAGGGGTAAGTAGGGTGAAAGCAGCACAGCGCCAGCAGCTAACTTCAATCCTTCAAAAGAGATCCTCTGAGTGAGGCGTTCTCCTTTCATTTGATTGCCGATTTGATCGTGATTCTGAATGCAGACTGCAAACTGTGATAAATTGCGATCGCGGCAAGATATGCCATGAAATCGCTTGCGGTGTGGTGCATACTTCCAATCGTAGACAAAAGTATGTTCATAAGCTTTTGCCAACTGAGCTGTTTGCCCAAAATCTTGATAATATCCTTGGCGATCGCCTGTCAAGAGTGCGTGCAATGAATGGTGAAAATCATCACTCCATTGGGCATCAAGACCATATCCACCTAATTCTGCTGGACGAATGATTTGCGGATTATTCAAGTCACTTTCAGCAATTAAATGGCGTTTCCATTTTTGCCCTTGTTGTGAAAAATGATGAACTGCTTCCGCCAGTTCCCAAAGAAAATGCTTTGCTCCTAAATCGTAAATTGCTTGAATAGCATCAAGCCGCAACGCATCAATGTGGAACTCGCGCAACCAGTAAAGCGCATTTTCGACAAAATAATTTCGCACACCCTGACTATGGGCATCATCGAAATTCATCGCATCGCCCCACGGCGTTTTATAGGTTTTAGTAAAGTAGGGGGCGAACTGACTCATATAGTTGCCTTCTGGCCCAAAGTGGTTATACACCACATCCAACACCACAGCGATATTGTGTTGGTGGCAAGCATTTACCAGTTGCTTCAGTTCGGCTGGGCTACCGTAGGAATTTTGGACGGCAAAAGGGTAAACGCCATCATAGCCCCAGTTGCGGTATGCCAGAGACGCTTCTATATGGGTGTCTCCCGGAAACTGGGAAATGGGCATGATTTCTATCGCATTAATTCCCAGTTCCCTAAGTTCCGGTAGACGAGAAATGATGGCGGTGAAAGTTCCTTCAGGTGTGAAAGTACCAACATGGAGTTCGTAAAAAATCATCGACTCCACAGGGATACCAGTCCACCCTTCATCAGTCCACTCAAACTGATGATCGACAATTTGAGACGGGCCATGCACTCCTTCAGGTTGATACTGCGACGCGGGATCGGCAAAAGCGTCTTGGCCATTCAAGACATACCGATAAAGCGTGCCTGGATACACATCATTTACTTTCGCGTGCCAATATCCCTCAGACTGAGGCTTGAGGGGAATAACCTGCTCCTGTGGTGTCAAAGTTTTTACAGTGACGCTATCTAATAGCGGCGACCAAACTGTAAATTCACATTCTCCATTACCCAAGTAGTTAGCACCAATTCTCACGCAGTATCCCTCCCGTCAGTATGTTGTGCCGAATTGTCGTGCGATGGCGTACCCGCCCACCGGAGGCGATCACAACATTGATTGCACAATGTTTACAAACACGCCAGATAGCATAATGGTTCGTCTACCAGACTTTTTGCTAGCACCTGGAGGCGGATTTTTTACAGGACAAATTCTGTCTAATGATAAATTTAGTTGTGAAAGAGGCAGCGCAATACTGTTCGGTTAAGGTTTCTTGATAAAAATTTTAGATTGCAAAGACGCGATGGATCGCGTCTTTTGCTTGTCGCGGTTTAAATTGGTTTGCAGCTACCATCTACACAATAAGACGACTCATAAGTATTAGAACGCTTACCAAATATGGTGTAGCGGTTATCGCGAATTTGTTCGTAAAAGCGATCGCCTGCCCATTTCATCCCCGGTAAGGCTCGATAAGCGTCTACAAATACACTTCCTACTGGCAATAATCGCCCAATTTCTTCAGCTGCGTTACTACCTTGCCAACGTCTCTGAGGTTCATTGCCATCAATTAAAATCATCCCCTGTTCACAATCTTGGGCTGTAATTCCCCACTGTAAAAGTGTCTGCTCATCTTGCATCGGAGCATAGCGAAATAACTTTCCCTTGTCTAAGGTTTCTAGCAATTGCACTAAAGTAACGCAGAGATTACAATTTCCGTCGTAGATTACATAGTAGTTCATAAAAATAATTATTTTAGCGTAGAAAACTGTAGCGATCGCTCTTGCCTCAGTAAGAGGTTGTTTAAAAAGTCTAATTTATTACTCACCAGGCGATTGGAAGTCACGGCTACACAGTCAAAACCCACCTCCGTGGGTTAAAACCATTGATTTTCTCTTAGTCCACGGAGATGGACTTAGTTTGTGTAGTAGCGTTCGCCCTTGGCGTGCCGGAGGCATCATTCTATTCGCCCTATTCGCCTAAAACTTTTCAAACAACCTCTAATAGCGCATTAACAAAGCAGGCTAATGCATTCACAATGCAAGCGATCGCATTTACAAAGCGGGCTAGTGCATTCACAATGCAGGCGATCGCATTCACAAAGCGGACTAGTGCATTTACAAAGCGGGCTAATGCATTCACAAAGCGGGCTAATGCATTCACAATGTAAGCGATCGCTTTTGCTTCGCTAAAGTTAAGTTAGCGCGAAAAAACCCAAGTATATTACAAAACGTAAAGAGGCTTAAAGCCCTTACTAATGACCAATGACAAAGGACAAATGACAACCTTTGTTATGATGCCTTTGGAATGGTATTCGCGTTGTTTTTTCGTTAAAGAGAAAATATTCATGAGATACAAACTCTTAGGCAAAAGCGGATTAAGAGTCTCTGAACTCTCCTTGGGAACCATGACCTTTGGTGAAGATTGGGGTTGGGGTGCATCTGTTGACGAAAGTCGTAAAATCTTTGATACATATACAGAAGCAGGGGGAAATTTCATTGACACCGCCAACGGTTATACCGATGGTAGTAGTGAAAAAATTGTCGGTGAGTTGATCGCAAAAGAACGAGAACGCTTTGTAGTTGCGACAAAATATTCCTTTCCCTTGCAGATGAATGACAAAAAGGGCGACCCTAACGCCAGTGGAAACCATCGCAAGAATTTAATTCAGTCTTTGGAAGGTAGCCTGAAACGGCTGAACACCGATTACATTGATTTATTTTGGTTACACGCTTGGGATTTTACAACACCTATTGAAGAAGTCTTGCGATCGCTTGATGATGTAGTTCGTCAAGGTAAAGTACTTTACATTGGCATTTCTGACGCACCAGCTTGGATCGTTTCTCAAGCAAATACTATTGCTCAGTTTCAAGGATGGACGCAGTTTGTCGCGCTTCAAATTGAGTATAGTTTAATTCAGCGAACACCAGAACGTGATTTGCTACCGATGGCTAAAGCTTTTGATTTGGCGGTAACGCCTTGGTCGCCCTTGGGTGGCGGTGTGCTAACAGGTAAGTATAATCAGCCTCCTCAAGCAGGCGATGAACAAGGACGATTAACAAATCCAGGCTTAGGAAGTATTTCAGAACGGAATTTAGCGATCGCTCAAGTTGTTAGTGAAGTTGCAGCAGAAATTGGCCACACACCCTCACAGGTAGCATTAGCTTGGTTACTAGCTCAAAGTGGTGTGATTATTCCCATAATTGGGGCACGTAAATTAACACAGTTTCAAGATAACTTAGCTTCTTTAGATGTCAGCCTTTCGCCCGAACATCTGCAACGCTTAGATGAAGTTAGCAAAATTGAACTGGGTTTTCCCCATGACTTTTTGCAGAATGATGTAATTCGCGATCGCCTTTTCGGTGGTACATTTAATACCATAGAAAACCATCACATCTAAATATCATTTTTAACTTCACTTTTCACAGAAAAAAGTCTCAATCCAAAATCTAAAATTTCAAATGGTATAAAGCCTTAAACAGTAACACATTCAGGCATTAATACAATCCATCGTCAGAGAGTTTCGCACAACCAGCCAATATCTGTAAAGTTAGATTTAAAAGGCATTAACAACGTAGACCCATGAGCGACAACAGCATTACATCACGTTTGTACCCTACCCGCATTGACATTCCCGCCAAAGCGAGAGTTCAAATCGTGGTACTTCTCAACCAAACCTTAGCAGCTACTTCGGATTTAAAAACCCAAGCAAAGCAAGCGCATTGGAATGTTAAAGGAACTGACTTCTATCAGCTACATCTATTATTTGATGAACTTGCTGGGGAATTGGAAGGATACATCGATTTAGTAGCTGAACGCGTCACAGCTTTAGGCGGATACGCTTTCGGAACAGCCCGCGCCGCAGCTAGTAATTCAATTTTGCCAGAATATCCCTTAGATATTTTGGATGGTAAAGATCATGTGACAGCCTTAGCAGATCGCTTTGCACTCTATGCGAAACATATTAGAGAAGCGATCGCAAAGACTGATGAATTAAACGACCTCGATACCGCCGATCTTTACACCGAAATTTCTCGTACTATTGACAAACGACTCTGGTTCTTAGAAGCTCATCTACAAATAGCAGAAATCAAAGAAGAGAATGGTAACGCTGGTACTACTAAAACTCAAAAGATTCCTGCTGCTGTAAAATAAGCACTTCTGAGAAAAGTAGTCTTTCTTAAATCTAATAGTATCTTTTTGGTAAGTACGTCACTTTTAAGTGCGTACTTTTCATTTATATGTATATACCTTACTATTGAAATAGTTCAAAACGAAGTCAGGAAATTCACCAATATCTTCAACAAGCGAGCCATTAAAATTAATACTTAAACTTTAAGAAGTTATTAGGTGAGTGAAAAAGTATGCTAATTCCATTTTGATTTCAAATCCCAACTTTAGATTTTTCCTGCAATCTAAAATCGTTCAGTGAGCGTATCGCTAAAGCGAAAGCTTCGCTAACGCGTAGCGTTCCGCAGGAAAGTCTAAAATCTAAAATTCAAAATTGAGTCGTTCCTAACTAAATACTCATTAACAAAGAGGTAAATTTATGTCTCAAAATACAATTACCCACTTAATTCACGATCGCAATGCCCGTGGTCACGCGAAAATGGGCTGGCTCGATAGCTATCACACATTTTCTTTCGGTAGTTTTTACGATCCCAACCGTATGGGATTTCGCTCTCTGCGCGTGATTAATGACGATCGCATCGCCCCTGGTGCGGGATTCCCTACCCACAGCCATCGTGATATGGAAATCCTCACTTATGTCTTAGAAGGTGCTGTAGAGCATAAAGACAGCTTGGGTACTGGTTCGGTAATTCGCCCCGGTGATGCCCAAATTATGAGCGCTGGAACTGGAATCAGCCACAGCGAATTTAATCCTTCACCAACTGAACCACTGCACTTACTGCAAATCTGGATTCTTCCCGATCGAGAAGGAATAACGCCAAGATATGAACAAAAAGCTTTTCCTCTCGAAGAAAAGCGCGGTAAACTCCGCTTAATTGCCTCTAAAGATGGGCGCGATGGTGCTGTGACAATTCACCAAGATGTTGAGTTATACACATCTGTTTTAGAGTCAGGCGATGTTGTCAATTATCAAGTCAAAAGCGATCGCTATGCCTGGTTACAAATAGCCCAAGGTATAGTCGATTTAAATGGAGAAGAACTCAGAGCCGGCGATGGTGTGCAAATCAATGGTGAAGAACAGCTAGAAATTAGCACCAACATCGGCGGCGAAATCTTGCTTTTCGATTTAGGCTAATATCTCTTTTCTCTGTTAAAGGCTCATTTAGATGAGCCTTTAACAGAGAATATAATGTGCTTTGGGGTGAATTATGGCGATCGCAATCTCCGACAATTAAGCCACAAGTCTAAAAAACTGCTGAACGAGTATCAAAGGCTCCCGCACGAGTATTAAAGACTCGCCAACGAGTATTAAAGACTCTCCCGCGAGTATCAAAGACTCTACCGCGAGTATCAAAGACTCGCCGACGAGTATCAAAGACTCGTGGATGAGTATCAAAGACTCGTGGATGAGTCAGCTGAACGCAAAAGGGGCGATCGCTTACAGAAATTCTTCAAAATAGACCACAGATGCCAACTTAAAAAGCCGAATTAAATTCTAAATTTCTTAATTACGAACTACGAATTACGAATTAAACCTTGCACTCTCACTACCAATTGCCGAACTTCCTCAGCATCAGGAGATTGGATACGCTGCAATATCTCAAAAGCTGGCTGCAAATAATCTAGTGCTTCATTGTAATTCCCTTGTTGTTCTGCTATGTGTCCTAAGCACCATAACGTTATTGCCTGACCTTGGAAATCACTGATTTGTTTTGTGATGGCAAGAGATTTTTGAAGCAGAGTGATCGCTTTTTCAGGTTGCTCTTGTTCCAATTCTATTTTTGCTCTCTTGTACAAGGATAATGCCTGTTTACGCTGTATTCTAAAGATGATTTGAGTTGTTATTTTGGCATTGGGTGATTCGAGACGCTGCAATATATCCAGGGATTTGTGCAAATAATCCAGACCTGTGGGAAAGTCTCTTTTTGCATCTGCCAATAGCTGCCCTAACATTCCCAATGTATTTGCGTTGTTATACATATCATCAATACATTCTGTAAGTGTAAGTGATTGTCTAAAGAGTATGATAGCTTCATCAAAATACCCCTGCTGAATTTTAGTTAATGCTCTATTGTGTAAGGCTATGGCTTGCTGTTGCTGAACTGAAGTAATAATCCTTCTAATCTCTTGTACTTTATTGGGAGATTTAAGTTTTTTGTAAATCTCAAATGATTCTTCCAAATATGCCAAACCATTTGTAAAGTCTTCTTGCTCTTCTGCCAAAATTTGACCTAACGTCGATAAAGTCGCTGCTTTGCCCTCAATGTCACCATTACATTGTTTGAGTTTAAGAGATTCATAAAGAATGATAATTGCCTCTTCAAATTTACCCTGCATATCATAGATACGCCCCATTGCATGTAAGGCTGAGGCTTGTACATCAGTATTACCAATACTCTGGCTGAGTTTTAAAGATTGCTCCAGAAAAACGAGTGCTTTATCCAGTAGCCCTTGTTGGCTATATATATTTGCGATATTGTTCAGGACTGTTGACTTGAAGTCAGGAGTCATAATAGGGTTATCAAGTCTAAGAGTCTGTTGATATAGGTCGAGTGCTTCATCAAGTTTTCCTTGATTGAATTTGATAGTACCAATATTATTTAATTGAGTTGCTATCTCTCCAATATCATCTCTGTTTATATTAAATTCTAATACTTTTTTATAAAGGTAAATTGCTTCATCAAAGTTGTGCTGCATAGCTTTTATACTTGCTAAATTACTAAGTATTGAAGCTTTTTCTTCTTCATCTTCTGGTGGGCATAATTCTAGGGCTTTATGACAGCTTTCAAGTGCTTTATCAACATTACCAAGGCGTTGCTCTGCTATAGTTAAATTATTAAATAGACGATAATCTTCAGTAATTCTTAAAGTATCTTCACAAGTTTTGACCACTTTTTGCCATTGGTTACGATAATTCCCTAGCTTTGCTATAGCCAAGCCGGTTTTTACCCCGATCATTTCTTCGTGTCCTTGCAAAGCTAACCGATGAATTTCTAAAACTCTTTCATCTCTTGTACTTTGTGGAACTTTTGCCCAGTCGAAAGGATAATCAAATATCATTGGAATTTTTGCAATCCAACGCAATTCTGCCCTATCTACTTCTTCCCACCAAAGGCGATACAACACCTCAGCCGCTTGCTTATGCAAAACTTCCCCATCTTCCGGTAACTGCACTGGCAAAATGCGCGGCACTCGTAACGCCTCATCATGGCTTACTTCCAACAGTCCCAACGCCACTGCTCGACTAATATAATGTTCCAAATTGGCGATGCTATCACAAACTGCGGCTAAAGCTTCCCTCGGTACTGGCAACTCAAACACCAAACCCCGTGACAACATCTCCCGCATGGTTGTATCCATCTGTTCCAGCAACGTCTCTGCCAAAACTAGCTCTCGCAACTCCACCGGATCTGCTGCTAACCGATTCAAAATTGTTGCCACATCAACAGTTTTATTTTGCAGAATCTTATCCAACCATTCCAGCAAGCGGGGATTACCATCTGCTAACTTCTGCGCCTGGGATTTTAACGCCTCATCCACCTGAGATTTAACACTAAAGGCTGTGAGGAGATTACACTTTTTTCGCAAATCTGCGCCTCGCATCCCCTCCAACGGCTGTTTATAGAAATGCTGCAACTGGGTAAATTCAAAATCGTAACGGCAGGTAATAATGATGCGGTGGGAAGTGGAATTTTCTCTAATTGCCCAAACTAAAGCTTTCATTACCTCTGCTGCTTCTGATTGCAAGACATAATTCTGATCGCGAGGTTCTAAATTCACTTCAAAGTCATCCAGCACCAACAAAAACGGCTTCGCTTCTTCATGCAACTGCTGAAAAACTCGCCGCAACCGAAATCTCAATTCTTCATCGTAATTTTGTAAGCTTTTGCGTTGTTCGTTGTCATCCAACTTTTCTGTTAAGCGATTCACCAAACTAGCTTCATCGATTCGCCCCACCCAGACAACACGCTCAAAATTGGGCAGTCTGTCACAAAGCCTAGCTGCTAAACTACTTTTACCCAAACCGCCCATGCCATGAATCAACACCCCAACTTCATCGGTTGATTGACTCAGCACCCGCAAACAATTTTGCAATTGACGACGACGACCAACAAAACTCTCTCGCGTTGGGACTTTTACCTTACCCGCAGGATCTAAAAACTGGGTAGAAACAGAATGCAGTGGCGCTGGTTTCCGTCCACGAGTCCGCAAAGGCGTAACTAATGAACTCGGTAAATTGCCTGCTGCATAAAGCCGCAATAAATGCCAATCCCGCGCTTTGTTCTTAATTAATGCTTGATAAGTACAAGCAACAGCCTCAATGATTTGCTTTCCGGCTGATAATTCCTCATATAATGCGGCAGCTGCGGCTGTAGCATCAGCATCTAAAACATTTTGACCCCAACCCAAAACCGCTTTTGCACCAGATTTCAGCAATTCTTCAGCCATTGACGACACAGAACCGCCATTACCAGCTTGCCCAGTGCGACAACCAGAGAGGAAAATGAGGTTAGGCAATCGAAATTGTAATTCTTGGGCAATATCCCCAGCACTGGCATAGAAAGCTTCACCTGTTGCCGTTTCTGTAATAAAGCGGGGTTGCCCATCTTGTAAAGTAGCATGACCCGTCAGGTGTAAAACATCAAAATAATCCCTGTCGTAACCATCAACTAAATAACCCAACTCCGACAAACAGCCGCTTTCTTCCACCGTCAGCGCTAAAGGTTGCCGCTTTGTCGCCTCTAAAATCCGTGCTTCCTCTCCCTCAAAATCCAGCACAGGCTCGACATTCAACGGCGAAGTCGCCATAAACAAAACTTGCAGCGCTTGGTTTTCTGGTTCCCCTTCAATGGTCAATTTTTTTACCGTGCTATCCGACACCCACCGCACCGGGACAATAGCCGGGACACGCTGCACTAAAAAACCATTGCCATCGTGCAACACTTCCCAAGGCAGATGAGCGAGTTTTTCTGTTACAGCGTTAGCGGAGCTTAACGAAGTTATCGCTAACACAATCCCCTCCTGCCGATACCTATCTAGCAAGGGTTGCAACCAGCGATCGCTCCCATCCAACCAGTTATACAACCGCCGTCCAGTTATCGTATAATCCTCTGGGAAAAACGAGACATAATAATCTCGTTCCGCCAACTTAATCAAGTCGGCGATTTCTGATAGAGGAAGCGATCGCCTTTCATACTTGTTTGGATTATCAATAAAGTAACGTAGCTCTACGTAATTCTCATCAACTGGCTTGAGGTCGAGGTGGAGGGTTTGCACGTTCTCAATCTTGAGACTTCAGTATTTACCCCAAGTCTACCACCCAATACTTGTCGGATTTTGGGGAAAAGGGGAAGGGGAAAGGGGAAAGAAAAAACCTTTAACCTTTACCCTTTAACCTTTTCCCAAAACCCAATTCCGAGTTAAAAATGCACAAAGCGTGCAGTATTGAGTCTACCACCCCTAATTCCGTAACAACAGACGCGATGAATCGCGTCTCTACGATTCTAAAATTTGGCGAATCTCTTCCAGGGTTGCATCCTCTAAAAGGAGTCGCCTACCATTGCGCCCGACAATCAACACCTTTTCAATTCTTTTACCAGACTGTTTAGCTTTATACTCTTGATACCACTTGCGGATTTGTTCAGCAATGGCGATCGCACCCCCAACAATACCAACGATGGTAGCAACTGTTGCGGTTACTCCTTCTCTTTCCGGTGTATCTGAACTCACTGCATAGTTACCAGATATACCAGGAATTGCCAAAAGCGCCTCTGTTGCTGCAATCGCATCTTCTCCCGCGATCGCCAACTGAATTTCTGCCATAGTGTTGATCTGCAAGTAACTCCAGGCTTATTTTAAACAACATCCCAAGGCAATTTCTTCTAAAAATTCCTAATTCTTGTCGTAAAGAATGTCTGAAAAGGTAAATTTTACGTTTTTAGTTCTCAATCAACTTACAACAAGAGGCTTAAGCCCCTTGTTTTGTTTTAGTCCGCGTAGACAGACTTTACCTGTGTAAAATGAGACTGTTGGAATATATCCAAATCACGGTTATACTTTCTCATAAAACCACCAAAACAACTAGGCGGCAACGGCCAAAAAGTTCTTATTTTGGGAAAGATGTATCAGGCTTTAATAAGTTATTAGAGGTGGCTGTAATGCCGACGATTCATTTTGTAGATGGTGAAAAAGGCGGGGTAGGAAAATCTCTCTTTGCCAGGACAATGATTCAGTATTGTCTGGATAAGAGAATCCCATTTGTACCAGTGGAGACAGATAGATCGAATCCAGATGTGGCAGGGGTATATAAGGAAATATGTAAGTATGCTGTGTTTAGTGAGAACGAACGACAGGCAAATAAGGCAGATAGAATATTTGAGTGGGCCATAGAGAGGCCAGTAATTGTGAATTTAGCTGCACAATCGCATAGAGCAGTACAAGGGTGGATTGAATCTAATCAATTACTTGAACTAGGAAGTTCGCAAGGAGTGATGTTTTGTAAATGGTTTGTATCAACAGGAGGATACGACAGCATCAACCTGTTTACTCAGTCAGTGAATACTTACGGCGAAAAAATCCCTCATATTCTGGTGAGGAATTTGGGGCTGTGTGATGATTGGGAGCATCTAGAGTTAGACTCCAACTTTCAGAACACAGTCAATAAATATCAGATAAAAGTTATAGATTTTCCCAAGTTAGCATACAGAGAAAGAAACATAATTGACCAAAATCGCCTGACTTTTGCAGAGGCTAGAGAGTATAAAGAATTTGGAGTAATTGGAAAACAGAGAGTAGTGAATTTTCTCAAGCTTGCTTATGGTGCTTTTGAGAAAGTAGGTATCTGGTATGAAAAAGTTGAATAGCATTCGTTAGTCATTAGTCATTAGTCATTAGTCATTACTCATTGGTCA
This sequence comes from Nostoc sp. UIC 10630, assembly GCF_010747425.1. Lineage (NCBI taxonomy): Bacteria > Bacillati > Cyanobacteriota > Cyanophyceae > Nostocales > Nostocaceae > Nostoc > Nostoc sp. UIC 10630. Next base: position 13,809 of record NZ_JAAGOG010000045.1, on the reverse strand, counting down.
TTAGTCATTACTCATTGGTACTAATGACCAATGACTTAGGACAAACCCCAGCAGGAGATTGGATGGGTATGCGATGGCGTACCCGCCCACCGGAGGCGATCACAAAACAAATTTGACTACAATTCTTAGAAAGAGTAGCAAAAATCTAATGTCCAAAAAGTCTGATTCGCAGTTCCAAAATCTCTTTACTTCAGCCAAATCAAGCAACTGGGACGAAAGATTAGGCCAAATAGCCTATCGTTTTAACCGAGAGTATCAACGTGAAACCTTTGAACTTCCAACCGAAGTCCAGGCGATGCCGATATTCCGTGAGTGGATTGGAGGTAGTTTTTCAGGGAGAATTGCTTCCCCTTTTTGGGAAATTGCTCAACCTCAAAAAAACCAGCACTGTTTAGATATTGGCTGTGGTATCAGCTTTTTAATCTATCCTTGGCGGGATTGGCAAGCATTTTTTCATGGGCAAGAAATTAGTAATGTGGCACGCGATACCCTTAACTCTCGTGGGCCGCAGTTGAATTCTAAGCTGTTCAAAGGTGTTGAGTTGGGAGCAGCTCATCAGTTAAACTATTCACCAGAGCAGTTTGACCTAGCGATCGCCACAGGATTTAGCTGTTATTTTCCACTGGAATATTGGAATGCAGTACTAGCAGAAGTTAAGCGAGTCTTAAAACCAGGCGGACATTTTGTATTCGACATCCTCAACCCAGAACAGCCTTTAGCAGAAGATTGGGCAGTTTTAGAAACTTATTTGGGGGCTGAGGTGTTTTTAGAGCCTGTAGCTGAGTGGGAAAAAGCTATTAAGGCTGCTGGCGCTAAAATAGTCACACAAAAACCAGGGGAATTATTCCAAATGTACAAAGTGCGGTTTTGAAAATAAGTAGCTAGGCGTTAATTCTGCCTATCTACTTAGTCATCATTCCGGGATAAGTGGACTTGATGGATCTAAAGAAGTTGTAAAAACAAAATAGATTACCCCAGTTCCGAGAATCATCACAGCGAGACTGAAAAGCAACACCCATCTGTCTGTCGGTTCATAAGTATCTTCTTCGATATCACGACGGACAGCGAAATAGTGACTAGTTGAGAGCCACACCGTAATCAAACCCACCAACGAAAAGACTAAACCTAACTTCCAGCCGTTGCCAGGACGCGGCATCAAAGGCACTTGGAAGGCACGCAAACGCACAATTACCACCCCAAAACCTAAAAGAGCAATCCCTGTCCGCATCCAAGCCAGGTAGGTACGCTCATTTGCCAAGTGATCTCGGATTCGAGAAGGATTGAGTCGTCCTGGCTTTTTTTGATCTTTATCTTCTTCTGTAGATTTCAATTTTAACTGCATCAATAACACCCTTATCCCCAAAGCGGCTCTTCTCAAAAAAATGCGGAGGTAGTAGGAAATCTCTTTCCAGATGACTTGCACCCAGCACAATAGTTGCGCTACTGAAATATGCCTATTGTGATTGTACATATTTTTTCAAAATATATTTTAATGCAGATATAGAAATAAAACAAGCCTGACTGAATAATTCAGAATTTGTAATTGATGGTACAGAGCAGTTATAAGTAATAAGATGTCATAAAAAACAGCCAATAATTAGAGAGATTTTTCACCAGTGTAAGTCAGGTTTTTTCTCTAATTTTGGCTGTTACTCTGTTGAAGTTGAGAACAATCATTCAAAAGTAGACTATACAGTTAGATTTCAAGACTTCTTAATAGGTGCATTAGGAACTCGTGTATCTATGATAGCCTGCGATATATCTGGGATAAACCAGTTAGCTTTATTGCTGTTAAGAACTTTCACAGTCGGAACATTTAATTCAATCGCACCAGTATCTGGATTACTCTTAATCACCAACTGAGTTCCATCAAGGATCTTCAAAGCCGCAGGCCCTGTCAATTCTTCACCTTGCCCATTCGGACTAGAAGTAAAGTTTGCTACCTTGATATCATTCGGTAGATAGATGCCATCACAATCCCAGTTATCTTTAGTGGACTGACCATTAGCTAGAAAATACAAACCATTGTCGTATATGGCATCTTCATTGTCTTCATCATTTGGTCTTTTACCGTATACTGCTATGGTATTACCTGTTTGGTTTTCGCATTTACCCCAGTTAATTCCCGTCTCTAAAGCATATTTTTGCAATGTTAATTCCTCGGTTCTCTTTTGAATTTCTTCTGGTGTCAGACCTTCAACTTGAGTTTGGGCATCTTTTGTTTGAGACAGTTCGTTAAGAGCTTTAGTGACTTCGATATAATCAGGGTTTTTGCTAAACTTTGGTCTATCAGCAAAAGAAGGTTGAGCGAAGGCTAGATTGGCGAAAATCATTAAGACAATTAGCAGAGATTTCCAGACTTTCATGTTTTGATTCCTGTTGATGGGGAAGATATTTTGTAGTTTTAATTTCATTTTGGTAAGAAAATTCATGATGCACATCTTTCTAGATACTTAACTTTTCTTGTTCTTCACTCGAAGATTGAGTATTGAAACCTAAGATTAATGAGAATATATAACTAGAAACTACAGATAAAAGAGTCCAGGTTACGTTTTCTGTGACAATAAACACGCCCAAACCAATCAAGATACAAGGTACAAAAGTGTTGCCATTTTCAGTTAAAAAATTTGCGATCGCAGGCAAGTAGGTCAACTTATAAGCGGTATAACACCATACGCCCACTAGCGAAAAGAATACACTGAGTATAATTAGCAGACTATCTAATTCCGAATTGGCAAACAGAGGCACGTAGACGCTGATATTATCACTACCATTGGCAAAGGCGATCGCAGCGACGTTGCAAGTTTGGGGAGAGAAAAAACTCCTAACTATAGAGGGACAAGATGGCTCGGTTTCTTCTGCACCTTCCTCTGGTGAATCCTCTTCGCGTTTTAGTAAACCACTCACACCAATGATTATTGGCATTAAACCAAGTAGTCTAATCCAGTCCTGCGGTATAATTAGTCCACCGAAAAACCCAGGAAGGCTAGCAACTATCAATGCAGCAAAGCCGAGATACTGACCAGCAAGGATGTGACGACTGCGGAACGTTTTATTTATTTGTGAAAAAAGCAACGTCAGAATCACAATATCATCGATGTTGGTGGCAGTGAATGCCGTGATCCCTGTGGTAATTGCAGTTACTAAACCGCTCATTTTTGGAAGTCCTTATTTTGATGCTTGGCAATTGGGCATTAATCATTGGCCATTTACAAACGACAAATGACTAATGGCAAATGACTAAGTAAAAAGCTTTGATTTATACTTTAGTGAAACTAAACGATAGAATCAAATGCTTTTGTTTGTCAAAATGATAAATGAAAGTGATTAAATTTTTGACACCAAGTTGTAGGGATACCATAAATGGCAGGAATGACCCTTGAGCAGCTAAAAATCTTTCTGGCTGTGGCACAGCACTTACACTTTACTCGCGCAGCAGAAGAGCTTTATATTACACAACCTGCCGTCAGTGCAGCGATCCACAATTTAGAGCAAGAATATGGTGTGAAACTGTTCCATCGGATTGGTCGCCATATTGAGATTGCTGAGGCAGGTAAATTACTGCAAGTGGAAGCGCAGAAAATTCTCGATCAAGTTTCCTTGACTGAACGGGGATTGCGAGAATTGAACAATCTGCAACGGGGTGAATTGAAATTAGGATCAAGTCTGACAATTGGTAACTACTGGCTACCAAGTAAGATTAGTGAGTTTAAGAGCCGGTATCCCGGTATTCAGATTAACTGTAGCCTTGCCAATACAGAAGAGATTTGTCTAGGAACAGCCACAGGACAGTTTGATTTAGGTTTGGTAGAAGGAGATGTGAAGCCAGCACTCCAGAATACTCTAGAGTATGAAATAGTGGGCAGCGATCGCTTACAAATAGTAGTAGGTCAAAAACACCCTTGGTTTGAGTGGGGAGAAATTGACTTAAGCCAATTGACTAAAACCCCTTGGGTGATGCGCGAACCAGGTTCTGGAACCCAGCAAAGGTTTGAGGAAGCCTTACAAAATTGGGAAATCAATCTCAGTGAACTGGATGTAATTTTAGTATTCAACAGCGGAGAGATGACAAAAGCAGCGATCGAAGATGGTGTTGGTGCGATCGGAATTTCTGAGTTGATGGTAAAAAAAGAAATACAACTGGGAACTCTACGAGCAATTCGAGTCATTGATAATAGAGACGGTAACGGTGCGATGCCTACGGGGGCCAGTGAGCGCAGCCGAAGTGCGGGCTACACCTACGCAGAAATAGTTCGACCTTTTTTCAAACTCAAGCATCGTCAGCGTTTTCAAACTGCTCTTTCCAAAGTCTTTGAACAAATGTTGATCTCATCTATGTCAGATGGCTCACATCAACATATATCAACATCACTTATTTGAAATAACATCATTTCCACTGCTCATCTAGTAATATCAAATCCTTTTGTATCGGAATTATTCCTCTTTCCTTTCCCTCTGCGTTCTCAGCGTCTCTGCGGTTTTTAAGCATTCAGATGCTAATTGCTTTACAAAACTGTCCCTCTCCGGCTCGGAGCTACGGTGTACACACATCTCTCTACAAAACCAAAATGTTGTAGATCCTCCTAAATCCTCCGATAAATTGGAGGACTTTGAGAGATTCTTGCCCCCTTTTTTTTAAGGGAGTGGGGGAGATCAAAAGCTTTTAAAGACTTGTATGTACACCGTAGCCAACTCAGAGAGGGACAGACTTGAACGAAAGTTCAAAGCAGGGAGAGGTTGGTGGAACTCACACCTTCCGCATATTTCTACTAATGGGGTCAAAACCTCTAGAAAACCGAGTGCTTTCATCGTAGTAAGCGCCAGTCAGATTCGCTCCATATAACTTGGCATAGTTAAGTTTGGCTCCCCGGAGATTGGCTTCATTCAGTTTGACACCGCTCAAATTAGCTCTAGTCAAATTCGCTTTAGCTAAGTTAGCTCTACTCAAATCTGCTCCCCAGAGTTTAGCTTTAGCTAGGTTAGCTCCACTCAAGTCAGATCCCCATAGATTTATTCCAGGCAAATAGACTCCAATCAGCCTGTTCCTACTCAAGTTGACGGCTGGAAAATATCTTTCCCCTGCGGCAAAACGCCTTTTTAATTCTTCTATATTCACGATCGCCACCCAACAAGCATCAGATTTATATCTCTAATATATAAGGTGCTTCTATTGTAACCGCCATAATAGAGGTTGTTTATTTAATATCTGCAATTCATCCAATTTACTCAAATGCACATATCTAATATGGCAATCCGCTTTTATTTCTGTATCCCTCACGGGAGCGTAGCCATAATTATTTGCGTAGGAGGTAAGAGGCAATAAGCAAGAAGCTTCTTTCAGTTGTACTGAATGTTTTCAGAAATCAAATATGAGTTTTATAGAACCAGTTATAGTAATTTCTTCCTTTTAATATTTGGGTATGCAATTATTATATTGCTGCAATTAATAGATTTATCGTAATAAATTCTGAGCCAAGATCATCAAACAATCAAGATAAAATTTCATAAAATCAATATAGCAATCATATTAAATACTTTCGAAATTATGATTTCTGACTCCTGTTAGGATTAGCGGGTCATTTAGCCATCTTGTAGCTAATTTCATGACTATGCAAACGATTCGTTAGGCTAGAGTACAGTTCAAATGTCAGAATCAAATATTTTTAGTCTGCTTTAACTGTAAAATAACCTCAACATGAGATTATATTTAATTATTTTCTTACAGAAAGAGTTATGGTATTTAAAACAGCAACCGAACAGCTGATCGTCCTAAAAAATGTCAGCAAATCTTATCAGCAGCCCAACGGTCAACAGATTGTCATCCTAGAAAATATCAATCTTGAGTTACGTCCAGGGGAGATCGTTGCACTGCTAGGGCCTTCCGGTTCAGGGAAATCTACTTTAATGCGGATAGTTGCTGGGTTAATTCCTCCTAGTCAAGGTGAAGTCGTATATCATAACCGTCCCTTAATTGGTTTAAATCCTGGGGTAGCAATTGTTTTTCAAAGTTTTGCCCTTTATCCTTGGTTAACTGTACTAGAGAATGTGGAACTAGGTTTAAAAGCAAAAGGAGAAGCGCCAGATTCTCGACGGCAAAAGGCGCTACGAATGATTGATATTATTGGTTTGGATGGGTTTGAAAATGCCTATCCCAAAGAACTTTCTGGGGGAATGCGTCAGCGAGTTGGATTTGCTAGGGCTTTGGCCGTAGAACCAGAACTATTATGTATGGATGAGCCATTTTCGGCATTAGATGTGCTAACGGCAGAAAACTTGCGGTTTGAATTATTAGATTTATGGTTAGAACGTCGCATACCCACCCAAGCTATTCTCATTGTCACCCACGGGATTGAAGAAGCGGTAATTATGGCGGATCGAATTATTGTTCTCGGACGCAATCCGGGAAGAATTCGGGCTGACTTACCTGTGACTTTACCCCATTACCGCGATCGCAAACATCCAAGTTTTCAAGCCTTGGTAGATCGGGTTTATACAATTATCACCAACCCCGAATTAGAAAAAATTGAGCTACCAACGACTACCTCTGTAGAACCTGCAAGCCCACCAGCAAAATATCAGTCTTTACCATCTGTGCGAACTGGTTCCATTGCCGGTCTTTTGGAACTTTTAGAAGATCGTCAAGAAAAAGACTTATATCGCCTGGCCCAAGAATTGCAATTAGAAGTAGATGATATTTTGCCCATTGTAGAAGCTGCAAAATTAATGGATTTTGTAGAACTTGCAGAAGGCGATATTAGCTTGAAACCAGTCGGCCAGGAATTTATCAATGGTGATATTGATGAACGCAAACAAATCATGCGATCGCAACTCTTAGCTAATATTCGCTTGGTACAGCAAATTTACCGTCTTCTCGAAGCTAAAAATAATCAACGCATTCCAGAAGAACTGGTTTTAGATATCCTAGAAAGTCACTTTAGCCCAGAAGAAGCCGAACGACAATTAAAAACCGTCGTAGATTGGGGTCGTTATGCCGAAATATACGGCTACGATGAGCCATCAGGACAAATATTTTTAGAGCAAGTTGTTGTTAGTCATTAGTCATTAGTCATTAGTCATTTGTTATTCTCCTCTGATCTGCCCCTACCCTCTAGTTATATGACTCGACCTCTTACTCCTGCTAATAAAACTCTAGGACGTAGCAATTGGACTTGGCAAGATGGATTGCTGATTCTGGTAATTTTATCTTTCATTGTGGCAATTATTAGAACTGCTTCTAAATTTACCGGTACTTTTGAACCTGAACTCACAATTTCTACAAACATCAATGCTTTGCCAGGATATACAGCCCAAACCTTGATTCGTATGGGACTGGCTTACTTTTTATCCCTAATTTTTACCCTCTTGTATGCTTATACTGCTTATCGCTCTCGAATGGCAGAACGGATTTTAATTCCGATGTTGGATATTCTGCAATCGATTCCAGTATTGTCTTTTTTACCAGGTGTGGTACTAGCTTTGATTTCCCTGTTTCCGGGTCAGAGAATTGGTGTAGAACTAGCAGCCATTTTGCTAATTTTTACTGGCATGACCTGGAATATGACTTTTAGTTTTTACCAATCTCTTCAAAGTATTCCGCGAGAATTACTAGAAGCATCAAGGGTTTATCGGCTTAATCCTTGGCAACGCTTTTGGACACTAGAGTTACCATCTGGTGTGATTGGTTTGGTATGGAATAGTGTAATGTCGGTGGCTGGAGGTTGGTTTTTTTTAATTGCCATTGAGTCATTTACTTTAGGGAATAAAGATTTTCGTTTACCAGGATTAGGCTCTTTTTTAGGCACAGCAGCCAACAAAGGAGACTTTAAAGCGATATTTTGGGGCTTGGGGTTACTGATTGCGATCATTGTGGCAACTGATTTTTTTGTGTGGCGGCCACTGATTGCTTGGGCAGAGAGATTTAAGTTAGAGATGATTGAAACTGAAAATGCACCCCAATCGTGGATATTGGATACTTTCAGGCGATCGCCTACTTTACGCGCAATTAGCGATCGCGTTTTTCAGCCATTACAAACAGCCTTAGACGACAGTTTAATTCGGTCGTTTCCCGTGCGTTCAGTACCTATAAATGCCAAAGGCAACCTCAACTTGCCGAGTTTTTTAAATTGGATATTTGTTAGTGGCTTCAGCTTAATTGTCCTATGGGGTACTTGGGAAGCCGTGCTACTATTACGGACTCTAGGCTGGGATGATTGGCAACAGGTGATGAAAGGCGCTATGTTAACGGCGTTGCGGGTAATAATTGCTTTGATATTATCATTGTTGTGGACTGTACCCGTGGGAGTAGCAATTGGTCGCAATCGACGGTTGGCTCAAGTATTGCAACCATTGGTACAAATCGCCGCTTCTGTGCCAGCAACAGCCTTATTTCCGGTGCTGCTGCTAGGTTTAACCCGCATCGCTGGCGGTTTGCAGATTGGTGCGATCGCTCTGATGATGCTAGGGACAATGTGGTATATCCTGTTTAATGTCATTGCTGGGGCACAGTCGATTCCCTCAGACCTGATCGAAGCAGCTTCGGTGTATAAACTCTCACGTTTGCAACGTTGGCGAACCTTAATTTTACCTGCAATCTTCCCCTACCTAATTACAGGAATTATTAGCGCCGTTGGTGGCGCTTGGAATGCCAGTATCGTCAGTGAGTACGTTACATTTCAAGGGCGAGTAATTAGTACTTCTGGGTTAGGGGCAACGATTTCTCACGCTACCGCGACAGGCAATTTCTCACTATTATTAGCTTCGACAGCGATCATGTCTCTGTTAGTAGTGTTGACCAATCGTTTAGTTTGGCGACCTCTTTACAACCTAGCTCAAGAGAAATATCAATTATTGGTTTAAAGGTTTGTAGTCAGCGCTTCAGCCCTAGAGTTAGGGTAGAACGGGAATCAAAGTCCCTCTTTTTAAGGCAATACGGTTCAGTTAAGGCTAAAGCTCTTTGTCAAAGTCAATTTTTTTAACGTAGACGCGGAGCGGCTTGCCGCAGGCTACCGCCAAGGACGCATAGACACGTTCGCGGAGCGTCTCGTAGAGAAGTGGCTTCCCGCAGGGTAGGACGCAAAGAGAAGAAAGAAATGCTTAACTGAACTGTATTGCTTTTTAAGGGGGATTTAGAGGGATCTAGAACTTTTGATACCGATAAGAGGATTTTTAAAACATCCTCTCAGAGCAAGCCTCTTCTTTTTAGCTGAAAAACACTTAATTCACATAATCGAATTAAATCAAACTCTGTGGGATGGTCAACATGAGCGCCCCACTTATGCAAGTTAAATGTGGAAAAGCTTACATTTACTTAACTGGGATAGTTTCAAACTCGAAAGTACTTATCAAACGGTCATCAATATAGACTTCTATCCTATGCTTACCAACCGGATCGCCAGGAGTAATTGTCCAAAAATTCTCAATTACACCCTCTGGAGCCGACTGTGTGCGCCGTGTCACAGATGTCATCCCGTCTGGTGACATTGAGAAGTCTTCACCGCTATCTGTACCCCAAGTTTCTGGAGGTTTTGGTAAACACAATACTTCGCGCCATTTTACTTCACCTTGGTAGTCTTTGAGTTTAATCCGCCACCCGTAGGCGTTTCCCTGCTGAAGTGGCACTCTTGTTGTCTGGAAAATGGTAACGTTACCTTTGGAGTCAACTCTCTTCAGCCCAAACTCAGCTTTGCTAACAGTAATCTGTTTTGTATTTGTTGGCGCAGGGGATGCTATGGCATTTTCTACCACAACAGAAGTAGCGTTGATTGGCTCAGAACATATAACCCCAGATATTAGCCAAGAGGAAGCTAGCACAGCAGTAGCAGCCCAAATTCTCATTAGTATCTTCCTGTCAGACTTTTGGTACTTATTCAAGTAATCTGACACGTTTTCCGGGCTATGGTTGCTGATGATTTGACAAAGGTGAAATTGCTCTTAACTATCTGGCAAATTTAATCGATAAGTAGTCGGACAGAAATATTTATAGTCATTGTGAGCCTTCGCTTCTCTTTGCAATGACATTGGGGAATTAATTCTATCTGACTACTTAGCTTAGGCGATTTGAAATTTCCACGGCTAAAATCCTATGGGATTCTTGCTTTACATCTTGCCTCTTCAGTCAAGGCTTAACTTTTCAAATTAACCTTTCCCTCAAATTTTGGCGCATCTTGATGAGATAAAAATCTTTCACTAGTGTGATAACTTCTTCGCCATTTTTCGAGCTGATCTATAGATATTGATTTAGATGTGACGTTCACACCATTTCCTCGCCAAGCAACTTCTGGATCTGTTGTGAAAACCCCACACTCTAATTGTTCTATCCTCATATTCCAATATTCACTAAATCGGCCTTTTAAAGTAATAACTTGCTCAAATACCTTATTTCTGTGTTTATTTCTTCTTTTTCTTTCTGTAGCTCCTGTTGCTTCCGTATCAATAAACTTAGTTTCAATTAAATACAGGCTACCTTTAAAAGTTAGGTAGACAAAATCACACTTTCCTAAATCTGTATAATCTGAAATTGGAGATTTTTCAAATAACAGCAATTCAGCGCACGAGGGAAACAACTCTTTAATATTCAAAAATAAATAAGCTTGCAGTAGAAGTTCCTTATCATAAGGAAATAAGATCACTCCTTCAAAAAACTTTTGAATGTCCTCGTGAGTTTGGGGTTGAATCCTTTTACAGTATGAAACAAATTTATGTAGCTCATTTACGCTCATCAAGTTTTAACTCCTTCCCCCGGTCGCAGCCTTAAGGGTATTAGCATAAAAAGATACCACTCCCTCAAGGAAATTATCATCCGCATAAGTAACTAAAAAAACGCTTTTAACCCTGAATACTTAAGGTAATTTACTGTTGACAGTTCATAAAACTAATTTTTCAGATGCTTTTGAGTATTAGTAGATTTTTCACTTCTGGTATTAGCTACCAGTGAGCGATTTGATATGAGCAGGAAAACTAGCATTTTGCAAAGCTTGGACGGTTATTCTTGAATCTTGTACGGAAAACTGCCAACCCAAGCGAACAAGTTTCCGAGACTTTTCAGTTTGGATAATTCCAATAACTGGCATTTTTGCCTTTTCTTTGTCTACTGAATGCTCTTGCAAAATTGTTTTCAAGAGATGTAGTTTTTCCATATCACCTGCTTGCTGGGGATTTAACTCTACCATTACCATTTGTACTGTTTCCACTGGCTCTGCATCTTCAACAATAAATTGAGTTTGCTCGTCGCGTCGGTCTACTTTCCCCCAAATAATCAATCTTGTATCAACTTGAAGTAAGGAACTAATGCGTTCATAAGTTTTAGGAAAAACTACAGCTTCTGATTGTGTGGTTAGGTCTTCTATTTGCAAAATGGCCATCTGATCGCCTTTCTTTGTCACCACTTTTTTGACGTTATTTAACATCACAACTGCACAAAGCCTTGTGTCTTCCCTTTGCTCTCCCAATTGCGAAAGGTTAATTGGAGTTAAAAGTGGTGCTATTTGCCGTAAAGATTTCAGTGGATGGTCTGATACATAAAAACCTAATAATTCTTTCTCCATCTGCAACTTTTTCTGTGGGGGCAAATCTGTCACAGGTTTAGATTTAGGAGCAGTTTCAAAGGCATTATTTGCTCTTTTATTCTGAGTAGAAGAAAATCCATCGCCTAATAAGTCAAAGAGATTTCCTTGTCCACTAGCTCTGTCTTTGGCGCGAGATTGTGCCCAATCATACACTAATTCTGAGTCATTAATTAACTGTTGGCGGTTGGATTCAATTTTGTCAAAGGCTCCACAGTAAATCAGCGATTCTAGAGTCCGACGGTTAACAGCACGTAAATCCACGCGATCGCAAAAATCAGCGAGAGATTTAAACTCTCCTGTCTCATTTCTCGCTTCTAAAATACAGGCGATCGCATTCTGTCCCACATTACGCACCGCTGAAAAGCCAAACAGAATCTTCCCCAATGTCGGCGTAAAATCAACACCAGAACGATTAATATCTGGCGGATCTATGGAAATACCCATGTTTGTACAGTTAGTAATATATCTCTGTACCTTATCGGTATCGCCACTGTTAGCCGTTAACAGGGCTGCCATATATTCCAATGGATAATTAGCTTTTAAATATGCTGTTTGATAAGTTACATAAGCATAGGCGGTCGAATGGGATTTATTGAAACAATTAGAAGCTATAAAGCCATTTTTGAGTGCAAAATTATGGTCACGCTCAACTCCAATGTCATAGACATTTTGTTTACCTAAATATTTACGTGTGGCTATTTTGATCATCCTACCTTACCCCCGAAAAAAAATTTGCAAAATTAATTAATTGATAAAATGATAAAAATTGTAGTCATAGTAATACTGGTAATATAAAATTATATCACTAGAAAACACTGCTATACTCTTACACAAAAGTAGACATATTAGGTAAACAGTTAATAGCCATGTAATTGCTGTTTTTAAAGCTTATAAACAGATTCCAATACATATTAATCACCTTAATTCAGGTGCTAGAAGAGTGGATTAAATCAGGGGAACAAAGAAAGTTTTTCCTTCTACACCTTGCCCCTATACCTCTTTCCAATGCCGAATGCGTCAGTTAGTATCGTTGAGAAGCAACACAGTATTAAAGGGTGTGGGTAGGTGAAAGTGGCGCTGATCGTAATTTTGGCGGTAGTTCTGGGATTATTTATGATAGTCGAGATCGGACTGCGATCGCTCTTTGGCTTTGGTAATCCCCTAATTTACATTGGTGATGAGCAGATTGGCTATTTATTGGCTCCTAACCAGCGTACCCGTCGTTTTGGTAATCGCATTGAAATTAATGAGTATTCTATGCGAGGTAGTGCGATCAATAAAACACCCGCACCTTCTACGTTGCGAGTTTTACTGTTAGGGGATTCTATTGCGAATGGTGGTTGGTGGACAGATCAGACTAATACAATATCGGCGATCATTATGCGTTCTTTAGCATCATCCACTCATCGTAATTATCAGAAAGTGGAAGTACTGAATGCTTCAGCTAACTCTTGGGGGCCAAGGAACGAGTTAGCTTATTTAGAGAAATTTAGCAATTTCAACGCGCAAGCAGTAGTGTTATTAATTAATACCGATGATTTGTTTGCTACTCCTCCCACTTCTTTACCGGTAGGACGCGATCGCAACTATCCCGATAGTAAACCTCCCCTAGCATTAGCGGAAGTGTGGCAACGTTATATCGTCAAGCAGAAGCCAATTCCTGAAATGAAAGCGGTGCAAAATGAAGCAGGCGATCGCGTCGGGATTAATTTGGAAGCGATCGGCAAAATTCAAGCCCTGACTCGCCAAAGCAACAGCCAATTTTTACTAGTTATGACTCCCTTACTGCGAGAAATTGCTGAACCAGGCCCCCGCGATTACGAAATTAAAGCCCGCCAACGCTTGAGCGATTTTACTAAAGCCCAGCAAATTAACTATGTAGACTTTTTACCGATATTCAATTCAACGAACAACCCGCAAGATTTGTATCACGATCACATTCACCTCAATTTGCAAGGTAATAAAGTTGTCAGCGAAGTTTTGGAGCGATCACTTTTAGAAATACTAAGGCAGATACCAATTACTCAGACCTACTAAAGTCGTCAATCCTACCAGAAAATATTCGTATTGAGTGATTTTCCACTCATGAAAACTAATTTATATAGCTTGTTTAGTACTCATTATCTTAATAGAGTGGTAACTCTTATAGTTGAAATAATTATTAATTTAAATTAAATCAGACAATCTTCTACAATTTGAATACTAGCCATCCAAATAAGACTTAACCTTAAATCTCAAAAAAATA
>NZ_JAAGOG010000449.1:0-1139 GCF_010747425.1 Nostoc sp. UIC 10630 | reverse complement strand
TAGACTTGTCCGAAATATTAACTTAGGAAAAGAAAAATGGTAAAACGTTAAATTGAACGTCTACTACTTTTCAGAATTAGTTATGGTTTTTGATTATATCGAGAAATATCCACACCGGACAAAACAAATTTTAGGAATTAGTTACGAGCAACTCCAAACATTGTTAAAATGCGCCCAAAAGCGACACAAAGAAATCAAAGAGAAACAGGAGAGTCAAAAAATTAGAATCAATGCGTCAGGAGGAGGTCGCCCTACAAAGTTGTCAACGAGCGAGCAAGTCTGTTTATGCTTGTTTTATCTAAGACAGATGCCAACATTTCAAGTATTAGGAATGTTGTTTGATGTTTCCAAAACTGAAGCTAATGATACATTTCACGACTGGATACCAATATTGCGAGATATCTTACCCTCCAGTTTATTAGAACAAGTCTCAAATAATGAAAGTGATTTACTATTTGTTCAAGAAGTGTTAACTAATTTTAGGCTATTGGTCGATAGCCTGGAACAGCCAATATATAGGCATTCTGACCAGAAAGAGCAAAAAAAATATTTTTCCGGTAAGAAAAGAAAACATACTTTGAAAAGCCAAATGATTGGGATGCCAGAAGGAAAAGATATTGTGGAGGTGGAAGTAGGTGTTCCTGGTCCAACAGCAGATATAAAATTGTTTCGTCTATCTAAAAATAAATTTGATAAATCTCAACCTTTCTCAGGTGATAAAGGTTTTCAAGGAGGTGAAAATATCACTACTCCTCACAAAAAGAAACCAAAAAGAGAATTAACTCAACAGCAAAAAGATGAAAACAAAGCTTTGTCTAGTAATCGGATATTTATTGAACATTTAATACGTCTGCTCAAAATATTTCGGATTGCCTCACAGAGATTTCGGTTAAAACTTGAGACTTATGATCAGATTATCTTAACAGTTTGTGGGTTGGTTAGGCTTAGAATCGGTAGCTTAATTCTGCCAAGTTAGCTACTAACAATAGCTAAGAAGTTCTAAAAAAAAGGAGTTAATTTTTATGCCTCTAAACTAACAGTAACTATCTCAAATCCTGATCGCTATGTTTTTACGCAAATATCAAAGTTTTGCCTCAAAGCTTTGAACAGTCTGGCTTTGGAGTTTTCGGACAAGTCTA